>JAOAEI010000003.1 GCA_026416875.1 Caloramator sp. | reverse complement strand
TCTATCCTTTCAAGTTCCTCTTTAATACTTTCATACCTTTTAACTAATGCATCATATTTTTCGTTATACTCTTCTTGGTTTAAAGCTTTATGAGCATTCTCCTCTACACATTTTCTAATCATTTCGCTAACTACTTCTAATTCACTTTGTAGCTTAACACTTTCCATATCAAGCTTTGTGGTATCTGTTAAGGCTTGTAATATATCTTCATATCCTTTTAAAATTTCTTCCTTGTTTTCAATCAAGCTATTGAATACTTCAACAAAAGCCTTCTTAATTTTATCCTCATAAAGGTGTGGTGTGGTACATTTTTTATCATTCTTAAACTTAGAGTTGCATTGCCATATAATCCTTCTATATTTACTATTAGAATGCCAAACCTTTCTACCATAAAAACTTCCACATTCACCACATACAATCTTACCTGCAAAGTAGCTGCCTCCTGTTTTATATCCCTTTACTTCTTTTCTCTTTTTTATCTCAGTCTGAACTAAATCAAATACTTCAGGTGGTATAATTGGTGGATGGCTATTTTCAACATAATACTGTGGAACTTCCCCTTCGTTTTTCTTTCTTTTCTTAGTTAGAAAATCTAATGTTAAAGTCTTTTGTAAAATTGCATCTCCTTTATACTTTTCGTTTTGAAGAATACTTAAAATAATGCTCTGGTGCCATATTTTCTTACCTGCTGGTGTTGGAATATTATTTTCTGTTAAATACTTTGCTATGCTTAATGGTGTTTTGCCTTCAAGAAAAAGCTTATATATAAGCCTTACAATCTTTGCTTCTTCCTCGACTATTTTAGGATATCCATCTTCTCCTTTTTCATATCCTAAAAAATGCTTGTATGGAAGGCTTACTTTACCGTCTGCAAATCTTTTTCTCTGTCCCCAGGTTACGTTTTCACTTATGGAACGGCTTTTCTCTTTTGCAAGACTTAACATTGCTGAGATAAAAGTTATATGTGATAAGGCTGCCATCTCAAAAAAGTAAAAAAGCCTTGAAACTTAAAGCTTCAAGACAATTGTATCAAAATTAAAGTTTATATTTTGTCTTTGGACGATGATTTTGATACAAATTGACTATATAGTTTTACTTGATTGAAATTCTCTTAAAACTATGTTTTATAAAACGAAATTGGCATTCTTATTAAATATACGCAGCAACTATTACAAAGAGCCTATGTTTCTATTTATTACCACAATTAAAGTTTTTACTTACTTTACACAGAATTTTTTCAGTCTCTATTTCGGCTTATCCATGAGGGGTTACCCCTCATTTTTTTATGTTCATTCAGGATTAAATATTTTGACTTTTTTGTTGTTTTTTGTGGTGCAATTTATTTCATCCTTGCTTTTTTAGCAATTTTAAATGCTTTTTAGGTTAAATTAATTTGACTTTTTTGATATGTAATAATTTACGCCGTAACAATTTATCAACCGAATACTCCATTGTTGTGGGTAACCATATTTAAAAATTGATACTTTTCAAAAACCAACCTTAGATTGGTCTTTTTGTGATTACTAATTTTAAATATTTTTCTTACCTAATCTAATTTACACAAAAATCTCTTAAAAATTAGCAAGGGCGGCATCTGAATAATTGCCACCCCAACTATTGACATAAAGCCGATAAGTGAACGTCAATATTCTGTAATCGCTATAATTATCCGTTTAATATACTCCAATTGAGTTCCCAAACTGCACTCATCTTCCATATTTTCTACAAATGTAATTGAAATTGTTGTATTCATTTAGTAAATATCCAGCCTTGTAGCTATAAATTCAATAGCATCACCATTTATTAAGTCACCTGGAAGATCCGCATCTTCAAGATTTATCAAAAAGCCATCTACGTCTATAAGTTTTTCATTTAAATTTACTATTTTGCCTCTAAGAAAATATTCAAAATATTGTCCTTGCTTCTTAATTATACAATCTTCTAAATTTGACTTTGTAATACATTTTGGATTAAAACAGTAAATTGGTTGAATCAATACGTCGTTTATTAAATAATTAAACGGCTGAGAAAAACATATAATCTCTGATCTCCCATTAGAAATTGTCACTTCCGCTTCTTTAGCAATTTCATTGATCCATTTTATTGCAACAATTTTCATAAACTTACCAACCTCCTATTTTATAATACCTAAGCTAGGTGCTTTTTTTGCTAGCTCAGATGCTGTTTTAATGTGAAATGTCGTAATGTGCCCAGTTGCCCTATCTAACCCAACAAATCCATATTTTGCACTTCCTTTTCCGCCAATTAATTGAACATACCCATTCAATTCTTCGACATATGTGCCATTTTGGATTACATGATTAGCATCATTTATATAATCTTTAAGATTGTATGTATATTTTCCTAATGCATCCATAAACTCTTTGCCATGTTTCTCAAAGTGAGCCACTGCTTCGTCACCTTTGAATTTGATTAGTTTATTTGTTACACTAACAGCTTTGCTTCCACCTTTTATAATTGTCTTTGCTTTTCTAGCAGAAACTAATGCCCTTACTCCCTTTGCAATAAAATTCCCTGCTCCAGCTAATGCTACACCCGTAATAGCACCTGTTGCAACTGCTTTACCTAATCCGCTCCAGCTAAATCCTCCATTTCTATGCTGTAAAAGATAAACTGCTGAATCAAATGCAGCTCCACTTATTGCAGCTCCAACCCACCATGCTATATCTCCATCTGGGTCTTCCATGTTTACTGGGTCATTACTGCAATACGCAAACATGTTATGGGACAGTAGTTCTCCATTTTCCCCAACAATCGCATCCGCATTAGCAAACCTACCCCACTCAGGATTATAATACCTACTTTGTAAATAATACAGCTTTGTCTCTTCATCGTATCTGTATCCTCTATACCTATACGGATTCTTAACTCCTACTGTATCCTTTAAGCTTCCATCAATTGATATAATTTTCCCCCAGGAATCATAAGTGTAGGTTGCAACTTCATATCCGTTAGCGTCAATTAACGCTATAATGTCCCCTTGCCCGTTCCTTACATAGTAATATTCTACACCATTTAGGTTCATTGAAACAAGGTTGTCTTGGGTATCGTAGGAATAGTGGATTGTGTCTGTCCCGTTTGTTTCAAGTATAACCTTATCGCCTAAAAGGTAATATTTTGTTGTAACACCATTTATAGTTTTCTCTGTCCTTATGCCCTGGTCGTTGTATTTGTAGGAAATGTTAAGCCCATTCCCTTGTATCCTCTCAAGCTGTCTTCCTTCTTCCCATGTGAAGGTATAGCCATCGTAAGTTAAAGGGTTTCCATTTAAATAAACGAATATTAATAGAATATTAACATTCTGAATAATCCTAGTGCAATAAGTAAAATGTGGTAAATTGGTAATTATTGGTTGCATTAACTCTATTTCAAAAAAGCCTTGAAACTTAATGTTTCAAGGCAATTGTATCAAAATTCAAAATTAAAGTTTAGCTTTTGTCTAATGATTATAATTTTAATACTAAAGAAAACGGATAAGTTTTTTATATGAATACCCTATCCAATTGTTCTCAAAGATCCGTAAGTAGAAGATAGTTCCTATATATATTTCATATAAATTTTCTAGATTTTAAATTTCTGAAATATCTCCATCATTATATTTTAACGTTTACGTATTATTTGTATCATTAAGAATACCGTTTTCTAAATAATAAATTTTATTACAAATTTCAAATATATCTTTATCATGGGATATAATTAAAAATGTTTTATCTTTCAGATAGTCTAATAAAAAGTTTATTATTATTCTCTTATATTTGCTATCAATATAATTTAAAGGTTCATCTAAAATATATAAATCTGCATCCCTGGATAATCCTCTAGCTAATTGTATAATTTTTTTCTCCCCTCCAGATAAATTTTGTCCTTTATTATTAAGATCTGAATTGAAATCTATATTATTATTTCTAAGTATTTCTAATAGATTTTTTAAAACTTTTTCATTAATATTAAATGTATTATTAATTAAAGATATATTTTCAAAAACCGTAGTTTGAAATATATATGGTTCAGAAGGAATTAAAATTATTCTTTTCCTCAAGCTATATTGATTTATATTTTTATAGCTTATTTTATTATAATAAATTTCGCCTCTAGTAGGATGAATTAATTTAATTAATAAATAGCATAAAGTAGATTTACCACTACCATTTGCACCAACAATTCCTATTTTATCTCCTTTACTTATTTTAAGATTTAGATTGCTAAATATTATTTTATTATTATATTTAAATTCGACATTGTTTAAAGTTAAATGCTTAAACTCTTCGTTAATTTCTATTTCTCCAACCTTTTCTTCAGAAAATTCTAACAATTCTTTTATTCTGTTTAATGAAACTAATGATATTTTTAGTTTTTTAGGAAAGTCCATAAAAAATTCAATTGGATCCCATAATCGTGAAAAATATAATGAAAAAGCAACAAGAGTTCCTGCACTTATTTTTCTTCTAAAAACCAAATAACCTCCTACACAATAAATAAGAAGAGACGAAAGATTCATTATTCCGGTGACAAGAACAAATTCATAAAAAATGTTTACCCTAACTTCTTTTCTTAAAATTTCATTCAATTGCATAAGCAATTTTCCCATTTTTTCTTCAATATATGTTATAGCATTATTAATTCTTAATGTAAAATTGCCATTAAATGCTTCTTCAATAATATTATCAATTGATTCATTTTTTTCCATAATTTCATTATTTAAATTATTTAGTTTGGGTATAAATATTTTTGAAAAAAACAGAAAAATTGGAACCAATAATAACAAAATTAATGTTAGTATTATATTTAATTTGAACATAATAAAAATTGTTGTGATTAGATAAAAAAGGTTAATAAAGAATGTTGTATAATCTGAAATTATTAAACTTTTTATTTTATCTATATCTTTGTTTATTCTTTGAGTAAAATATCCTAATTCTTTGTTTAAAATATATTCATATTCAATCTTATTAATTTTTTTTATCATATCTAACTTCAACCAATTTATAACATTTATTTCTATAAGATTTTGAAAATAATATTTAAAAGACAAAAACAAAATAAAAAGTAAAACTGCTATAAGAAATTTAATAGCATCAGCAAAAAGTAAATTTAAATTATCGCCTTTAACAGCATCATCGACAAGATTCTTTGTTAATATGGGAATAAAAATAATTGAAATTTTATGAAAAATCGAAAATGTTAAGTATGATGCAATAAAAATTTTTATTTTTGAATAATAATTTTTAAAAAAAATAATGATTTGTTTCATTTTATCTCACCTAAATATAAAATTTCAAATAATTGATTATTAATCTTTTTTATTATTTCTTTTTTACAATCTATGCTTTTAATTGAGCCATTTTTTAAATAAGCATCAAATCTACATCCTGTATTGCACAATGGAATAAATTCACATTTTTTTTCGAAACATTGTTCATACAAATCTATAAAAAAGTAAGTAGATATTTCTTTTTCTTTATCTTTATTATTACATATATCATCAACAATAAAATTTTCCCTTCCAACCATGCTCAAACATTTATATATTTTACAATCAGCAGAAATTACCATTGAATTTTTTATTTTAGCTGTACAAAATGAATCAAAAATAAAAAACTCTGGCATTATAAATCCTAATGTTTTAGCTAATTTATATAATTTAGGATAATACTCTGGTGTTTCTTCTATTGGGATAAAACTATGAATATTTGTATTTGCAATTGTAGGTGAAACTAACCCAAAAGACAAATGAATTTTTTCAGTTGGAAATATTTTACCTAAAAATTCTAACAATAGTGGAATTGTTTCGAAGTTTTCTTTATCATAATTTATTCTTAAATCAATGTGATTTAAGAAATTGTTTTCTATTATATATTGCATATTATCTAATATTTGCTTAAAAGTTCCGTAACCATTTCTCAAAAATCTTCTTTTATTATGAATTTCTTCTAAACCATCTAATGTTATCTGTGCTCTATTCCAATTAAAATTATATAAGAAATCTACTTTTTCCTTAGTTAATAAATAACCATTAGTTACAATTTGCGTATTAAAATTAACATTATATTGCTCAAAAAGTTTTTTTATTGAGGGCATCAATTCTATAACTGCTTCCCAATTTAATGTTGGTTCTCCCCCATGAATTATTATGTTAGATTTTTCAATTGGATGTTTCTCTAAATACCTCTTTATATAATTTACTACATTTTTGATATCTGTTGAATTCAACCTATAATTTCTATTAATTCCTGTTTGATAGCAATATTTACATGTGAAATTACATTCAGTCGTAGGAAGGATATGTAAACTCATAAACTTATCATTAATCCATTCATAATATAAATTAGATAGGAATTTTTCTTTTTCATTAATCTCCTCTGTTATTATGAAGTCCATTTCAACAAGTGCATTTATGATATTTTTATATTCATTTGAACTACTGCTCTTTTTGTTTATGTATCTATCTATAGAATCATAAACATTTTCATCTAAAAAAATCAAGGCATCATTAAAGGTATTATAAAGAAAAATTTTATCTTTTACCTTTGTTTGGAAAATAAATAAGGACCATTTCATACTTTCACCACCCTAAATTATGTAAACTTTAGAATCATATTTTATTAGACCTTTCTATCTGACCTTTATGTTAATCCCATTTATGTATTATTTATATAAACTTTTCTATTGGAATACTAAGATATAAAATTTATATGAAATAAATGGAAAATTTTCGCTTCTAATTTGTATTTATCTATTTCTCTCTCTATCAATTATTTTTTTGAAGGCTAATTAGCAAAAAGATCAATTATTAAAATTAGGGGAATATACATTCCCCCTAATATTTTTTTATTATCCTCTTGATGAACAACAACTGTCTTTGTGAACAGCAAATCTAATATGTATCATTGATTTATGTTTTTTAGGCATTTTTATTATCGTCATTTTATCACCTCCCTCTTTTAAACATAAAGGCTCAAATAAATTAATTTCTTAATCCATATAATTAAAAACTTCAAACAAATTTGAATTTTAATAAAATTTAAATATTAGTTTGGTTAGCTAGTTATTTCCTTCTTTTTCTATTTTACCACCCCACTACCAATTCTGTAAATTGAAAATTTCCAACTAATTACAACATAATTCTACATATGTTTAACTCAATAAGTCCATTTAGACTTTTCAAAAAATAAAAAATCACCCACAAAGCCTGCTACATTTTTAGCCAACCTTGTGGGTGTTATTAATCACGTTATATATCCCATTCAACTTCCATTCCATCCTTGAATACAAAAGATATTTTCCCTTCTCTATTTACAACCACCTTATCAATTGTTCCTATCCAAACCTCCTCATCAAACTCTGTTATTAAATCTTCTCTTTGCTTAAGTTCCTTAATAAACTCTAAAATACTCTCCTTCTTGGCACTTTGCTGTAATCGTTTCTCCTCTATCCTTTCAATTTCCCTTTTGATATTTTCATACCTCACAACTAAAGCCCTATATTTCTCATTATACTCTACTTGGTTTAAAGCCCTGTGGGCATTTTCCTCAACACATTTTCTAATCATCTCAGTAACTATTTCAAGCTCATTTTGTAACTTGACACTTTCCTTATCAAGCTTTGTGGTATCTGTTAAGGCTTTTAATATATCTTCATATCCTTTTAAAATTTCTTCCTTATTTTCAATCAAGCTATTAAATACCTCAACAAAAGCCTTCTTTATTTTATCCTCATAAAGATGTGGTGTAGTGCATTTTTCATCATTTTTAAACTTAGAATTACACTGCCATATAACCCTTCTATATTTACTATTCGAGTGCCAAACCTTTCTGCCGTAGAAACTTCCACAATCACCGCATACAATTTTTCCTGAAAAGCAGCTCCCTCCTGTCTTATATCCCTTTACCTCTTTTCTATTCTTAAGCTCCATCTGCACCAAATCAAATACTTCAGGTGCTATAATTGCAGGGTGGCTGTTTTCAACATAATACTGTGGAACTTCTCCTTCGTTTCTCTTTATCTTCTTTGTAAGAAAATCTACTGTAAAAGTCTTTTGAAGTATTGCATCACCTTTGTATTTTTCATTTTGAAGGATACTTAAAACTGTGCTCTGATGCCATACTTTTTTACCTGCTGGCGTTAGAATATTATTCTCTGTTAAATACTCCGCTATACTTAATGGTGTTTTGCCTTCAAGAAAAAGCTTATATATAAGTCTTACAATTTTAGCCTCTTCCTCAACTATTTTAGGATAGCCATCCTCACCTTTTGTGTAACCTAAAAAATTCTTGTATGGAAGGCTCAACTTCCCATCTGCAAATCTTTTTCTCTGTCCCCAGGTTACGTTTTCTGAAATTGACCTTGATTCTTCTTGTGCTAAAGAGCTCATTATTGTTATTAAAAGCTCTCCCTTGCTATCAAGTGTATATATGTTTTCCTTTTCAAAATATACTTCAACACCCTTTTCTTTTAGTTTTCTAACTGTTGTTAATGTATCTACAGTATTTCTTGCAAACCTACTAACTGATTTTGTGATTATAAGGTCTATTTTGCCATTTAAAGCATCTTCTATCATTCTATTAAACCCATCTCTCTTTTTAGTGCTTGTTGCTGATATACCTTCGTCTGTATAGACATTTACAAATATCCAATCAGGGTTTGATTTTATATGATTTGTATAGTAGTCCATCTGTGCTTCAAAACTTTGAAGTTGTTCTTCATTATCAGTAGAAACCCTTGCATATGCAGCTACTCTTTTCTTATCTACTTTGGTTTTATTAATTGGTGAGATGCGTGATGCTGTTGCCGGTATTACAGTTACTGCTCTTGCCATAAGTTAACTCCTCCTCTCAATTCTTTTAAGGCTTTTTTCTCTTGCCCTTTGCCTTGCTTCATCACTCCAACTTTCACTTCTTGGTTTGTAGCTCCATTCTTTTTCAACTACACTTCCATCATTTAATATGAAGTTAAGTTTTCCTTGCTCTATCACCTGTATTTCCTTTATTTTCGCTTTATCAAACTCACCCTCATTAATGACTGAAATTAATACATCTTCAGGTATCTGCTTTGACTGGCAGGTATCTTTACCATATTTTAAATAGGTAGAACAGTGCCATATAAACTTATCCTTTCTTCTTTTTCTCCTATATTTTTTCCCACATATTCCACATATAATTTTCCTCTGAAATATATGATTTGAACCTTCTTTTTGGGGTGAATACTTCAATCTTCTTTCTTCTAAAATCTCTTGTGCCTTTTGAAATGTTTCTAAATCGATTATAGCTGGATGTGTTTCCTCTGCATAATATTTTGGAAGATAACCTTTATTTCTAACTATAGTTTTTGTTAAATGGTCCTTTACAAATTTTTTCTGAAGCAAGGCATTCCCTGTATATTTTTCATTCTTTAATATTTCTACAACTCTTTCGGAGTTCCATTTACCGCCTCTTATCTTTTCTATGCCCATCTCTCTAAGTTTCCTTGCTATTTTTGTACATCCCATTCCATTTATATAATCATCAAAAATCATTCGGACAATTTTAGCCTCATCCTCATTGATTTCTATTTTCCCTTTTTCTATCCTATACCCATACATAAATCTTAAGTTAACAAGTTCTCCCTCTTTAAATCCTTTTCTTATCCTCCATTTGCAGTTTTCACTGACGGACCTACTTTCCTCCTGTGCAAAAGAAGCGAGGATAGTTAGCATAAGCTCCCCATCCCCGCTAAGACTATGAATATTCTCTTTTTCAAAATATACATCTACATTTAAACTCTTTAGTTCTCTTACAACTTCAAGCATTGTTACAGTATTTCTTGCAAATCTTGATATTGATTTTGTGATAACCATATCTATTTTACCATCTCTACAGTCTTTTAAAAGTCTTTGAAACTCTGGTCTTTCTTCTTTTGTTCCAGTAAATGCCTCATCAGCATATACTCCTACATACTCCCATTCAAGGTGTTTTTGAATAAAGTTACTGTAGTAGCTGATTTGAGCTGAAAGAGAATTAAGCATAGCATCCTTTCCACTTGATACTCTTGCATAAGCCGCAACACGTTTTTTAGATGGAATTCTTATTATTTTAGGTTGAATCTTTATTACCTTTCTTTGCATTCTTATCTCCCCTTTCAGCTACACATGTTAACTCTTATATTGATACAAAGCAAGTTAATTGTAGGTTAGAGACCCTATAATAGGCTTGTATTTATCAATAAGTAGCATCTTTATTTTCTCAAAATCATCTTCATTAATTATGTTCTTAGAAATCATAAGTTTTGCAATCGAAATTGATACCCTGTAATTTTTTTCTCTTTCAAACTGATCCTTAGTCATAAACATCCCCCTTCTGACAATAAAAAAAAAGAAGCCCCTAAAGAGCTTCAAATTTATTTAGACTCAACAATTATTGCATCTATACCTAATTCTTTTAATTTTTTAACCTGCTTTTCAGCATTCTCTCTGTTTGAGAAAGTTCCTGCAGCAACTCTGTATAAAATTTTAGAAGTTTCTACATATTTTATATTTAACTGCTCTAATATAGCCTTTGCAATTCCTTTTGCTATTTCATCTTTTTTACTGTCAAATAATTTGTTATCCTCACTGTTGTCAATAAAGCCAACTTCAACTAATACTGCTGGCATCTTTGTTTCTCTTAATACTTGAAAATTTGCTTTTTTTATTCCCCTATTAAAGAATCCTACCTGAATTAAAGCCTTTTGAATCCTTTCTGCTAGTTCTTTTGATTTTTCTCTACCTATTATATATACATACGTTTCAACCCCATTTGTTTTCTCTGGTATATAGGCATTCCTATGAAAGGATATAAAGTAGTCAAAATTGCCTTTATTTGCAAACAATGTTCTATCCTTTAAACTTAAAGTTGTATCAGAAGTTCTTGTTTCACCTACAATAACCCCATGCCTTCTTAATTCTTCTGCAATCTTCAAACCGAGTTCTAAATTATCATCCTTTTCGCATCTTCCTTTATATACTGCTCCACTATCTATTCCACCATGCCCATAGTCTAAGCATACCCTTGCCATCACTTTTCTCCTCCTTCATTTATTTGTTTTAAAAGCTCTTTAAGCTTTTCTGGGACAGGTAGTCCAATCTTTGCTGAATTTTCAATGATACTTATTCCTTCATTTGAAATGTAGAAAAAAATAACGGCGGTGCGAACTGCACTACCGCTTTTTATTACATTAACATCGATTATATTCCCTATGCCAACCATGATAAAAATAAGAATCTTTTTAAATATCCCTCTAAACCCAACCTCACTTGAAAGCTTCCTCTCAAGAACTGCTACCATAAGGCCTGTTATATAATCAATAACCACAAAGGTTATAAGTGCATACATAAACCCATCAAATCCTCCTAAAAAATAACCTAAGTAACCCCCTATGGTAGCAAAGATAAGTTGAACTGTATTGTTTTTCATCTTAATCATCCTCTCTTAATAAAAATCAAAGGCAAAATCTATTAAGTCAATCTCAAATGTATATTGTATCTTCATTGTATTTGCATCAGTTTTTTCAACTGGCTGAGCAAGCTTTGTATGAGCTCCGCAGGGTTTTGATAGTGATAGATGATAGATGCCAAAATATACATAATCATTGTAAGAATATCGATACATTGAAATGGACTTGTCAGTCCCAATTATTGGATAGGCCGTTGAATCAGAATAATCTTCAAAGGTAAAATATTCTCTATAAGCTTCCACAAGATTGCCTTCAGGAGTTATTACTTGATAAAAGCCTGTCCCCCCTTGCGTTCCAGAATAATATAAATATATTCTATTTTTTGTTCTATAATTTAAATTACTTAAATAACACCTTCTTTCGATATTGCCACTATTCATTCCCTTTGAAGCAAACCAAATAGAACTTCCTATTTTAGGTTTTAAGTTTAACTCACTTATTAAATTGCCATTGAGATCTAATCTTAATAATCTATTTGTATAAACTGTTTCATTATATTGCGTATCGGTTCTTGAATTATATCCATATATTTCAATATATCCCTCTCCAATCATTAAAGGATTTATCGTATAAGTTATATAATTAAAATTAGAATTATATGCATCTTTGAAATTTGTTGTTAAATTTATAGGACCAACAGTTGACAATAATACCCCTACATTACTCCATTTGTAAATTTTTAAGTAATAGTTGGGAGAGCTATAGTATATATAAATCCCTACAAAATAATCTATTTCTCCATTTTCTTTATATACAGGAACAACATCATGTAGCTCGTTTGAAATAAATGCACCACCTGATGAATTTAATAATTTTACTGCTTTTGAAAAATCTACATAGTAATCTAAATTTAAGTCAAATGGAAGGTAAATCTGATGTCCTTTTAAATCATCAGGAAATTGAATATAACTTGTTGTGGTTGCACTACTATTAGTTCCATCACAGTAAGCATATCCTTTATGATAATCTGTAAATCTTAATATTCTTCTAAAGCTACCATAACCACCGCTATAAAATATATAATAAATTGCCCAATATTTCTCTTTATAAAAATTTTGTTTTGCATAGATAGTTCCATCTCCATTATTTCTTCCAAATATGGGTGGCCCTATATAAAATTTTTCTCTTTTCGAAGGTTCAGCTCCCCAATATATAGATTCGAATCTTCCATTTGCAGCATGTGTTGGAAAGTCAAATACAAATGTAGTCCTTATTTTCCCATTAAGTATTTCCATTTTACTTTCTACCTTATTTATTGTTCCTCTTAAAGTATCCGTTCCTGAATACTCAGTATTTCTATAAGCATAGCCTATTATATTTCCCGTTACTTTTTCTGTGTTTGCCGATTCAGGTTTTGTGGAGTCAGTAAGATATATACATTCAAAACTATTATTAAATTGATCCTGATTTCGCGTATTTATCCCCATTATTCCGCCCGCAAAATGTCTTAAAAACATGTCCTTAAAAAACAAATCAGGAATAATGTTTTCAGTATATGCCTCCTTTACTTTTTTATTTGTTTTCGCATCAAATAACTCAATTAATACTTTGCCTTTTATTCCTCTATCATCCTTTAACTTTGTTTCTTTAAAAACTGTGTTGTTTAAAAAATCTTTATTATATGAAACAATTTCTCTCACCTTTTCACCTTCTTAATTAAACATTATTTTTATTTTCTTTAATTTACATACATCATCTAATGTAGGCTTACATAACAAATATGCAAATCTAATAGTTCGATTTTCTGTTAATAGCTGGTTTAATAAATTAATGTTCAATTGACTTATGTTGTTTACATCTAAACCTTGATTTAAAAATAGATTTATATCATTTATATCAATTACCTCGAATTCACCACTTGTTTGATTATAAGTATAATATGAAGCACCACTATCAAAGCTTATTGCTAATTTTATAGCTCCATTTGTTGAGATTGGATTGCCACTTGTATCTCTTCTTACAAAACTTGTATCAACAGTTATGCTTAAGATGTTTTTACCACTTGGTATTAAAAAGTCCGACCTTTGTTTTATTACCTTAGGTTTGCTTGTTACAACTTCCTTTGTTTCTAAAATATATTTAGTAGGATTTGCTTTTTTAATATCATCATCAGAATAAAAATAAAGCTTTGGATTTCCTAAAATTCCCGAGTAAATTTGCGGAATATTATCTAACCCAAAACTTAAAAACATTTCTTCAGTTAAAGGTAAATCACCAATTTTACTCCATGAGCCATTAGAAAAAGTTTTTATTCCTTCATCATCAACTATAAGGTATTTTTCATTCGTTGGAATATAATTTGAATTGTAGTGTATCGTATAGTTTTTGCCATCAGCTGTCCCAGGAAAAAATATTAAAGATGCCCCATTGCTTAATGTTAAAGTTTGCGTTCCTACATTAGGGTTGTCAAAACTATTTGTCCCTGTATTAGGTATTTTTTCAATTACAAGTCTAATAACACCTGTTTCAAATAAGGTCAATTCCCAAATTAAATCATTGGTATTCCAACTCGACCAAACTGAATTTCCTTCAAATCTTACCCTGAAAGTTTTCTTTCCACCTTCAGTTTCTGAAGCATAATATAGTTTGTTATAACTTGCATCTCTTCTGTTTATTTTTAGGTGCTCTGTTGCTGAGCCAAATCCTACCCATGTATTTCCGCTAGTATATATCTGTCTTAAAGATGTACCATTATAAAAAAAATTAAAACCTATGTCAGGCAAGGTTACTGTTGAATCATCATTATTTGTTCCAAAGAGAGTCATCCCTAAATTTCCTTTAGGCTGTGCTGGAACTTGTATTATTCCCACATAATCACCTCTATACTTCCTTTATTGTTGCATTTAATGAAACTAAACTGTTATATTCTTCTCTATTTGCAAGAAAAGCTTTATAAATTACGCCATTCCCTATTGTGGTTTCAAAGTTTCCTTGATTTATATATTCTAATTCTTTAATTGTTGCTCTTTCATAACTTGTGTAAGATCCATCTGGCAGTTTCTCAAAATCCAAATCAAAATTTATCCAACTATCAAATTCATAATCAAACATTTTATATCTTGTGAAAACCTCAGATATTCCAACTGATGCTTTTGAAATATTTATATATATCAAACATTCTAATGATTTAGCCAAGTAATCAGCATATGAATTTGTCTGCACTATGTTAGGTTTAATATCATTTATTAGTTTTTGAATACTTGTAAGGACTATATCTTGCTTTTGCTGTTCTATCTTATTTAAAAACAATTCATATAAGAATGATTGTAAAACTTCTGCTCTTGGAAGTTTAGGACTTAATCCACCTTCTAGGTTTCTTCCTTCAATTGTTACCTGAAGGTTGTTTTTCTCAATAGTAAAGGTTCCATTTGATGTTTGCATTTCTATAATAAAAGCATGCTGTCCTGCTGTAACCTGCGGCATCGGAAGTGTAACGTTTATGATATTATCCCCTGATGCAACCTTTTGAGTTGGCTTTAAATCATAATATTTATTATCCAATGAAAAGAAAATGCTTAATGTTAAATCACTACTTGCCTTGCCTGATATTACTATGTTAGAAGTTAAATTAGTATCTGCTGAAACTGAAAAACCTATCACCATCGCCGCATATCTTGTGGTTGTTATATTTAATGTATCAGCGTTTCTTTTTAGAATAAGCTGATTTTGGGAACCTGTTATTTTACTTTCTATCTTTTCAAGCATTGACTCAAAATCAAGTTTATTTATTATCGTATTTAATGGATTCCCTAGTTCTATTTTTGTATTAATAGGATTTAAAAGGTCAATTCTTTTCTTTATAACCCTAAGCTTTGCTGTTATTCCTAATAGTTCATGAAGAACTTTTACTTCATCTCCAAGATTAACTTCTGTAAGATTCTTGTAGTTTTCATATTCTTTTATCTTTGAAAGTTCTAAAAAATCCACTTCTATGTTTATAAAAGGATTTGATGCTTTCTTTATATATTCCTTTCCTAAGTTTCTTAACTCTTCAACATCCCCTGTATCAAATTCAACCTTTTTAACTATTGGATATAGCAAAATCTTAGCAACCTCACCTTCAGCCTCAATATATCTTTCAGGAAGAACTAAATTATCCTTCCCTATTGGATATATCTTTGTTGCAAAATCATTAGTATCAATTATTGCCCTTATTCCTTTTATGTTCTTCCCGTACTTTATTAATATCCCAGTATTAGATCCTATTTGTTCAAGAATTTCAATGTTGTAATTATCTCTTTCTATTTCTCCGCCATATTGCTGGAGTATCTTAAAAAAGGCCTCAAGTGCATTTGCATTTCTTATACTAAATGGATAAACATTCTCCTCTGGTGCTGTAAATTTAAAAACTGCCTGTGCTTCAGGCGGGATGGTTCCTTCTATTGCTTCTTTCATATTAGCATTAACAAGTGTTGCTGCTTCTATAAAATAAAAAGCAAGGTCGTAAAATATATGCCTTGCCCATACCTTTATCTTTCCTATTTTTTCTCCTTCTCTTTCAACCTTATATATCCTAAAAAGCTGACCTAAAGCCTTTATTATATTAAACTCAACTAAGTAGTTTGCTTTCTTAGAGTTCGCTGGATATTCTAGATATAAACTGTATTCACCATTTAGTTCTTCTGTTATTTCAGCTACTATACACTCGTCTAAAACACCAAGTCCTATATTTTCAAATTCACCCTTTTTAGTCTTTTTGTCATAAACACAAATCACTACAACCACCGCCAGTTAGGTAAGATTTCAATTTTTGAAACATTTCCTGTCCATTCAACTAAATTATTCCCTATTTTTAATATAGGAAAACTACCATTAACCTTTGAGTTTAAGTTATTAAGGTTATCATCATAGCAGTCATAAAGAGTGGAATCAACTATTATTTTATTTGATAATCCGTTTATTTTTATCTCATTTCCATTTATTTTTAGTGTTATATCACCCGTTCCATATACATATATTTTAGGCATACTATATATTGTTCCTGGATTTATTAAATTAGTTCCGCTTTGAGTTATTGTAATTAAGTTATTTGAAACTGCATATTTAAATGGTCTACAGTTAAATATAACAGGAAACTTTATAGAATATCTTAAAACCTGTTTAAACTCTATTGAATTTACAACTTGGGCTATATACTTTTTATCATTTTGAAATGAGAATATTAAATCATTCTCTCCTGAATTAAAAAGCCAGGCACTTATTTCATCTATTTTTTGAATAATGTTTCCTGAAGCTAAAGAGCACTCAACAGCAATCGTAATATCTTCATAGGTTCCTTCATCATACCTTAAACTTGAATCTCTACCTGGAATATCAATAGCTGATACTCTTCTTTTTGGAGATGGAATGGTAGGTCTTGTAGAAATTAAAATGCCATAATCTAAATAGCTATCTTTGCATGCAAAATTAAAGCTAAGCATTACCTCCCACCCCTTCCAAGTGCAATTCTTTGTCTATAAAACTCAAGTTCATAGGCAAGCTTTTCTATATCCTTATCAGAATTATTATAAAAGTTTTCTATGTGAAGTATTATTCCGCTGGTGTTTCCCTTTGCCTTTTCAATTGCTCTTGCCATTAATTCATCTAATCTATCAATTGGTAAAACTGCCTCACTTCCTGATTCACCAACACCAATTATACTGGGCCTGTTAAAGATTCCCCCACTTGCATACCAGTTAACTTCTAAATGCGGAACACTTGGTGGCTTTAAACTAAACTCACCCTTTATTGAAAAATGCGGCAGTTTTATTTTAGGTATTTTAAAATCAAACATATCAGATAGTTTTTCTTTAATAGAACCAGCTATGCTTTTTATTTTCTCAAAAACTTCTCCTAATTTTCCACCTGTTATGCTGTTTAAAAATTCAAATCCCTTACTCCATACTGCTTTATATCCCTCAATGTAAGTTCCTATAATTCCTCTTATCCCACCACCATGTTCATTTATTGTGTTTTTTACGCTATTCCACACGTTAGAAGTTTTGCTTTTCACATTATCCCATGCAGTTGATATATTTTCTTTTATTGAATTGAATTTTGTTGTTATGCCTTCTTTTAAAACATTTAGAGCCTCTTTTATTTTATCCCAATTCTTTATTAATAAAACCCCAGCAGCAACAATACCTGCAATAGCCATAGCAGCTATTCCAACAGGTCCAGTTAAAGCAGTAAAAGCACTTCCTAAAACTGCAGATGCACCACCTGCTGTAGCCATTGCCCCTGATGTGCTTCCTATAATAGTAGAGAGTGTGCCTGCTATGCTTATTATTTTTCCTATTATTCCTATAATAGGACCAATCGCTGCAACTACTAGCCCAATTTTTACAATCATCTCCTGCTGCTCTTTTGATAATCCTTGGAATTTATCCATTAAAGGCTTTATTACTCCTATTAGCTTTTCAAGAACTGGTAAAAGAATTTGTCCAAACTGAATTCCAAGCTGCTCTGCCTGTTCTTTCATAACCCTTATTTTATTTGTTGGTGAGTCCATAGTTCTTGCAAGGTCACCCTGTGCATTTTTAGTAGCTTCCATAATAACCCCATACCTTGCCATTACCTTTTGCTGTTCAGTTAATGCCTCACCCTGTTTTGCAATCCCATGTGTATATGCATACGTCTTTATTGTATTTTCATTAACTAATATTCCTAAAGCCTTTAAAGGTTCAGCTTCACCTGATATTCCTGCCTTTAATTTTTCAAAGGCCTCTTCAGGTTTTAAATTATAAAAGGAGGCCATATCGTATGAAAGCTGTGTAAGCCCCTCTGACATTTTTAATGCTTCTTGTGATGTTAGCCCCATACTTGTTAGCATTGAGTTGTATGTTGCTACATTTTTTCTTACATTATAGGCATTAAGTCCAAGAGCTTTTGATATTTCCTCTGACCATTTTCTTGCCTCACCTGCCATAGCACCCATTGAAACTTCAAATAGGTTTTCAGATTCTACAGCATCCATAGCCATTTTGGTTGCAGCAGTTCCAATTCCTACAAGTGGAAGTGTTACGGCAGTTGAAAGTTTACTGCCTATTGATGACATCTTATCTCCTACAGACTTCATCTTCTCCCCTGCACTATTCATGCTTTGGGACAGTTTATACCAAGCAGAGCTTTTTTCTTTTAATTCCCACGTTGTATTTTTTAGCTCTTGTTCCATTTTATTTAGCTCTGCAGTAGCATAATTAAGTTTAATTTTTAGGTTTTCAGTTGCTTTTGCATCTTCACCCTTTGCCTCAACGCTTTCTTTGTATGCCTTCTCTAATGCTGCTACTTTTTCTTTTTGAAGTTCAATCTGCCTATTTAAACTATCAGCTTTAAGTTTTAATCCTTCTGTTGAATTGCCAAATTCACCAAGCTTTGATGATGCTGCAGCAAATTCACTTTGAATAACCTTTAAGCTTCTTTGTATTTTAGATACACCCTCTTGGAATCCTCTATCATCAAGTCCAATTCTTGCAATTACAGTGTTAGCATCCCTTGCCACCATCTCACCTCACTTTCTTAAAACATTATTTCATCAATATATGCTTTATCATCGTCTATGCCATTTACTTTCTTATATACATTAAATAGAGCTTGTAACTTTTTAGGTGTGCATTTCCAAAACTCATCTTCACTCATCTTTAAGATATTTGTTGCTAAATACAAAAGCCACTCCCAATCCCATGAATCTTGATTGGTGTGGCTTAATGTTCCCCCATATCTTCCTCTTTTTCAGGCATAGACATATTTAAAGCCTTATTAATTGCCAAACTTAATTCTTCTAATTCATCTAATGTTATCATTTGGCCTACTTCTTTTAAAGTAATATTTTCAACTTCAGCTTTAATTGCTGCATATATTAACGCTCTTATTGCTTTGAATTTCTTATTTTGTAAATCTTCGAATGCTTTATTTATATCCCCATAGACTTCTTCTAATTCACAGAAGGTGTTCATATCAAATTTAAGTTCATATTCTTTATCCTTCAATTTTATTTTTACACCTTTGTTTTTTAGGTCTGATGCTTTCATAGCATTTCTCCTTTCTTTTGGGAAATAAATAAAATATGGATAGTTTTTAAGCTACCCAGTTTCGTTTAATTTTTGTTATTCTCATAAAAATTTATTATTTCAAATCGTCTAAAGCTTTAAATGAATTGAAATACTCTTTTCTATCACTTTGCTCTGAAATTCTAACAACTCCAGTTTTAGGTATTTTTTCTACTGGAATTATTGCAAAGTTTTCTGTTTCTATATCTATTGCAAAAACAACATCTATTTCATCTTTAGTATATATTTTTCGCTTTCCTTTTATATTCGTATATGCATGTATTTCCCATTTGTCGATGGATAAAGGCTGTATTGGATCCCTTTTATAAGTTAATTTTAAATTTTTAACTTGTATCCTTATATATTTGGGATATTTTTCTGCGATTAAATCATATCTCTTATCAAACATCGTCTTTGAAACATTATATCCTTCTTTCATTAATTTTATTGCAGCTAACATTTCTCTAATACATCCTTCTTTATTTGTTTGTAAAAAATCAACTTCATTAATTACTTTTCTATCTAAATTCTTCTTTGGCATAATTTCCCCACCCTATATTTATTAATCTTTTTTATACCTTTATTTAAAAATATATCAGCAAT
Organism: Caloramator sp.; assembly: GCA_026416875.1. Classification (GTDB taxonomy): domain Bacteria; phylum Bacillota; class Clostridia; order Clostridiales; family Caloramatoraceae; genus Caloramator. The sequence goes on along the minus strand of JAOAEI010000003.1, from coordinate 41,499 downwards.
TTTTATACATTTTTTCATACCATATTTCTTTCTTTTCTCTTTTTATTTTTACCACATCGTCATTTAATGAATTTCCTACATAATATGCCCAAACCTCTATATCATCCAAAATTCCATCATATCTTTTTAAAAAAACATCAACTAAACTTTCTCCTTTATCATTAAATGAATCTTGAATTACAATAATCTTTTTATTTGCTTTAATTCTTGAAAAATAAAATATTGCTTCTATAATTATAGATATCTTTGCAGATGGGAAATTACTACCTTTAGTCCATTTATAACTCTTGCATTCAACAACTATTGAATTATCATCAGAAACTAAATCAAACTTGTGCTCTTTATTATTCCCAACAATTAAAGCCTTTTCTTTAAAATTGGTTTTATATTTTTGATTTAAATATAATCCAACTCTTTTTTCAAAATCATATGCTTTCAGTCTATTATGTTCATTATTTTTTATCACATTATCACTCCCTTCATCTATATTATACAATATAGACGACCGAGTTTTATAACAATCATAAATATATTATTATATTTCAGGCTCATTCACAACTGCATCAAACCATCCATTTATAATACTAGCATCTACCCCTTCAGCATCTTCATCTGCTATAAATCTATAGTTTCCATCATAATCCCTTGAATAGAATTTACCCTTAAGCTTTGCACTTTGAGCCTTAGGCTTTTCTGCTTCAGTATCATATTCATCTGATACAAGTTCAAATTTACCTTTCAAAAGCCACACATACCTATACTTGCCATTAGTCTTTTTGGATTTAAACCCCATTGCAATTGTTGGTGCTAAATCATCTTTACTTTCAATTAAAACACCTTTAACAACTTTAGCACCCTGGAGTATAGCTCTACTTTCAAGTGATAGCTGATTTAATTCTATTTCAACGTCAATTCCTTCAAATGAAGATATAACATCCTCTACTGAATCATCAGAATAGATGTTTTCAGAGGTTATTTTTGGTGTAATTTTAGCACTAATTGCCCTCTCAAGTTTTATTGGTGTTTCATAAGTAACTCCTGTTGAATCGTCCTTTGTAAGTTTTGCTATATGAATATCTCTAAGTCCTATCTGTCTTGCCATATTATCACCTTACCTTTCTTCAAGATAATAAAATTTAAGACCTTTATGATAGATTTTTGTATCTTCCTCATAAAGGTCTATTTCATTTAATCTTTTAAAGCCTATCTTTATTAGATTTTCTTTAACTTTTTTAACTATTTCTGAATAATCATTCTTTGACCAAACATCAACTTGAACATAATGTGCTGTTAGTTTTTCTTCATCATCCTCATATTCTTCTCCAGTTTCAAAGTATTCATGAAAGGTAATGTAAGTATCATCTTTTCCACTATATTTTTGAAAAGAAACTGGAACATTAAGAGGCTTTAAAGCATCAACAATTAAACTACGTATCATCCTCAAGCCCCCTTTTTAGTTCTTCCACAATAATTTCATTTATTTCTTTTTTATTTTCTAATAAAGAATTCTCGGCCCAATGCTGTGCAGGAATTTTACTTGTTCCCCATTCAGTAAATTTAGAATAAAAAAACTCTGAATTATCCCCTTTATTGGGCCCGATTTTAATATAATCTACTCCATTTACCTTTTCTATATCTGACATTTTTATATGATCTGCCATATGTTTTTTATTTAAAGTAGACCTTGGTGCTTTCTTTTCCATAGCATTTTTAACAAGCATCCCGGCTTTTATTAGTGTATTCTTTTTAATAACCTCACCTTTTGTTCCAAGCTTATTTACTCTATCAATAAGTTCCTGCATACCTTCAAGTTCTATTTTAGCCAATGCTTTCAACCTCCAAAGCCTTTATTTCAAGAAATCTATTCTCATACTTTATATTATCTATGAAGGTTATTTCATATTGTTTTCCTTTAAAGGATATTCTCATGCTACTATCAATACCATTAATATATCGTATAGTAAACTTTATAGTTTTCTCTGCATTTACAGTTGCAGCTTCAAAGTATTCTCTGCCATGAAGATTTGATATAGATGCCCAAACTGTTTTTAAATCCTCCCAAGTTTCTGTTTCAAAACCACTATCATCAATAACTCTTACTGGTTTTTGTATTGTAATTCTATGTTTCATATCACCTATATTCAATCTTTCACCACCTTGGAACCCAAAATGGTCTTAAAAGTGATGATACACCAAATGGAATTTCTTTATAGTCCCTTGCTATTAGGTTCTCTCTATTTTCGTAAAAATGTGCTACTAATATAAGAATTGCTTGTTTAACTGACATAGGTGCTTCACTATAGCCAGCCCTATATTTTACTTTTATTCCACCTAACCTATCTAATGTTTCTTTTGGCCATCCTCTCTCTAGGCTAGGATAAATTAGGCTTTCATCATATCCTTTTATGATGTAATAGTCTTTGCCTTCATTAAGTAATTCTTCATTAGTGCTTTGCATAGCAGAAACTTCTAAAACTTCTACTAAAGGAGGCATTGGAAGTTCTATATATGCATACTTTTCTTTTGGATTTGTTATATATTCATAAGTTTTTTCTACAAAACTTCTTCCTGTAAATATTTCAGCATATTCTCTTGCAGCTTTAATATATGAGGAGATGATGCTATCCTCATCATCTCCATCAACTCTTAAATGGCTTTTTACTTCTTCTAAAGTTAGAACATCTGCTTTTGGTCCTTCAATAACCTTAAGGTTCATTTAACCACCTTCATTCTGAATATCTTGGCTTATCTAAGATAGCATAAATTGCACCAACGACAGTTGAACCTTCAACTTCAGTTAAATTAAGCTTTATTCTATCAACTTCCTTTGAAGCTAAAAGCGTATCTGTTACCTTTACCCTATAAAACTTAACTGCACCAGATGTTCCACCAATTGTTATTGCTTTACCTGATTCCTCAACTTCAGTAAACTCACCATTCTTTTCTGCAAATAAAAAAGGAACATTGAAAGGAACTCCATCTTCTCCATTTCTGCCCTGAATTGTAACAGTTGAAGTTCCATCAAGTCCTTCTCCGCTTTCTATTAAAAATGTTACTTCACCATAGTTTTTAAGTTCTATTTCACTTGTGCTAATAGGTGATGAAAATATCGTCCCTGGAAGCTTTAAATCAACTATCTTCATTCTCTATTACCCCCTTTTAATTCCTCTTTGCAAGTGCAACGAATGGACTTATTGATCCACTTCCTTTGTATGGTGTTAAAGGCTTATTCCATAGTGGCTGTCCATCTACTCTGTATATGAACCTAAATACATTCTCATCATAAAGGAATCTTACATGGATTGAGCTTGCAGCATTTATTCCTCCTTTGTCAATTAACACATACTGGCTCATATCAGCTAAGATTATATCCCCAACTTCTCCAACCTGTGAGCACTGTTCAATTGGAACAACTGGTCTTCCAAGAAGTGTCGCATATGGAGCTTCTGATAAGCCACCTGCAGGAATGTATACAGGCTTGTCGCCTACCTTTAGAGTGTATAAAATCGGTTCTAATTCTTGATTTACAAACCATACAGCATTTGCCCTACTTCTTGCCCACAGTCTTGCCCACATATTTAATAGATTTTCGACAGTAATTACATCTGTTTGACCATTATCTTTTGGAACCTTAACAAGTGCATCAGAGTTTAATATTCCAAGTGGCTGGCCACTACCTGTTCCGTTTATTATCGCATCATCAATTTTAAATCCAAATTCTTCTGCAAATGCCTGCCTTATTACGCTTTCAAGTGCTGCTGCGTCCTGAAGTAATTCATCTGTTGCATAGCAAAGTCCTGTAAGTTTTTTTAATGATAGGTCCATTGTTCTAAACTTAGGCTTTGATGATATAATCTGTTCTGCTTCATTTTCCCAGTAGGTTTGAACACCACCCCATCTTGAGCCATTTGCTCTTGATGTTTCATCAACTGCATTTATTTTAAGTCCATTTGAATTAGTTGATATTGGTATTCTTCTAACTCTTGATGCTAAAATACCTGTTTCATAAGTTCTTTTTAAAAGTTCTGATACAAAATCCTTCTGAACTAAAAATCCACCATCTGAGGGAACTGACTCATTAAGTCCTAATGCTGCCCTTGTTGTAAGCCTTGAATCTACTCTCCCATCTGGTGCAGCAGCTCTATATACTGCCATTAGCTGTTCACCAAATGAGTTAAACCTTTTTTCATCTTTTATTGGTTCATTTTGAATAGGTTCTCTGTCTTTAACAGTATCAATTACCATAAACTTTCTTACATTTTCTATTGTTTCATCCCATCTTTTGATACCTTCTTCGTATTCCTTTATCTTTTGTTCCTCTTCTTCTGTTAGGTATCTTCCTTCCCTTTCAACTTTTTCAATAAGCTCTACTGCCTTTAGCCTTAATTCTTCTCTTTTTGCCTGCATTTCTTTTATTTTATCCATTTTCTCAACCTCCTGTTTTTAAGTAATAAAAAAAAGTGCCTATATATAGCACTACTTCCCTAAAAGTTCATATTTTTTCTTTAAAAGTTCTAGCCTTTTGATGTTTTTCCTCCTTTCTTCATCAAGTCTTGTTTGCTTTCTTTTGTTATATTCCTCAACAAGTCCTCTTACTCCAACATCTGTTTCTGTATAGGCTGGAAAAGTTACTGGAGACACATCAAAAAGCTTAACTTTTACTAGTTCTCTAACGTCAATTCCATCCTGATAGCCCCATCTGTCCTCTAAAACCGTAAATCCAAAGGACATCTGACTAATATCACCCCTTTCTATGGAAACTAAAAGGTCTCTTGCCCACTGTGTATCAGGTGGAATTATTCTAACCTTTAAACCTGTTTCATCTTCTTGTAAAAATAGGGTTCCTGATTTGTTTCTTCCAAGCACATAATTTGCATCATGGTTAAAAAGTGCCCTAATATCGTCCTTTTCTATGCTCTCTTTAAAGGCACCTTTTAATACTTTTTCTTTAAAAGGGACTAAAAATCCCAGTTCTTCGCTCCATTTATCGAATACTGCCGCATGTCCTTCAATAATTCTCACTTTATCTTCTTCTTGTTTTAGACTATTTACCCTCAATTCTTCAAGATATATCGTCCTTCTCTCCATTTTCCCCATCAAATTCATCACCACCTTCCACATCTTTTGCCTTATTTGCAGGTATCATATTGCCATTTACAAGGTAAATATCGCCTCCTTGGCCCTCAGGTATTGGGTTCATGTCCTCTAATTCTCTAATATCATTGGGTGAAAGCCATCCATTTTGTCTTCCTATCGCATATCCTTCCATTCTTGTTTTAAAATCACCCCTTAATAGCCCATCTACTGTGAATTTTGGGAAGTATATTCGCCTTTCACCTTCATTTAGAAGGCATTTTGATATAGCCTGTTCCCATCTTACAAGATATGGTCTTACTGTATGAACAACGAATTCAATTGACTGATGCTCAATGTTGCTAAAGGTTGCCCTTTCTAAGTCACCAATCATGTGAGGTGGAACTCTAAAAATTCTGCATATCTCATTTAATTGAAATTTTCTTGTTTCTAAAAACTGTGCATCCTCTGGTGGAATACCTATTTCATGATATTTCATTCCTTCTTCTAATACTGCAATCTTATGGGAGTTTTTTGTGCCTTTATATACCTCTTCCCAAGATTTTCTTAGCCTTTCAGGATCCTTAACTACCCCAGGATGTTCAAGTATTCCCCCTGGTCTTGCACCATTTGCAAAGAACCTTGCCCCAAATTCTTCAGTTGCAATGGAAAGTCCTATTGCTTCTCTTGCCATTTGAATTGGTGAATAGCCCTTAAATCCATCAAATCCAAGGCCTACTACATGAAATACTTCTTCTTTTTGAAGGATTACCTCACCACTATCAGTTAAATACCTATATATTAGCTTTCCTGTTTCTTTGTCTCTTTCAATATCCATTCTGTTTGGCATAAGTGGCCAAAGTTCAATTATTTCACCCTTTGAATTTCTAATTATCTGTGCATAGGCATTACCCCACAAAATCAAATGCGTCATCAATGTTTCTCTAAAAGTAAAACTTGTCATTTCAGAGTTTGGCATATCGTGAAGTAGAAAGTATATAGGGTGGTATGTTGCCTTTTCCTTGCCTCTATCAAGTCTTTTGTATAAGGATAACGGAAGGCTTGCAACTGTTTCAGCTAGAACTCTAACACAGGCATAAACTGCTGTTGTTCTCATTGCAGTTTCTTCACTAACATATACCCCTGCATTTGTTGGAATTTCTATATCTTCTCCAAGTAGAAAAGCTTTAATTCTATCTGAAATTGGTGCTGCTCTTGCTTCAAATTTCTTTGATAAAAACGGTATTCGCATCAGTTCACCTCCTGAAAATAGGTAGAAAAAAAAAGCACCACAAAATATAGGTGCTTTTTAATAAAAATCTTTTATTTTTGTAATTATTCTTTCAAAGCTATTTTCAAATATTTGTTTATTAAAACTTATAACTTCATTTTCATTTATTCGTTCAATTAAATATCTCTTATTTGCTTTATATGCACTAACACAAATCAAAATCTCAGGTGTAACTGGCATTACATGCGCTAAATTTCCATCTAAGTCCTTTCCAACAAAACTAGGGCTATCACTTGTTATAAATTTTTTGTTTCCTGATGCTATATAAAACTTTATGTTTAGAAATTTTATATATTTTTTAGCTAAATCATACATTTTACCTTCATCTTTTAAAAACTCTCGATATTCCTTTAACAAATAAAAGTGTTTTATTTCTTCTGATGCTGTTTCTATATACAATTTTGCTCTGTCTTCTTTTGGTATATCGATTCTTTCCAATCCAATTATTTTAGAAAGCCATTCACAAATCTCATTAAAAACATCATTACCATTAAAGCCCCTCCAATTATATAAAATTACAAATCTCATTATTAATCCCTTATAAAACTCATCAATTTCTTTTAATTTTATTCTACAAATTTTATATTCAATGGTATTTCTAAGCCAACCCCATTTGTCTTCATACCTTTGGGCCCAAAGATTTTCTATATCCATTATCTTTACATTTTCAATTTCATTTTTTAACACATTTTTAATTTTTTTAGAAACTACATTTCCATCTTTTATAATAACCCATTTATTAAATTCATAGTATCTTTTATTATAATCTTCTAAATTTTCAAGTTTTTTATTATCACAATAAACTTCATAGCCTTCTAAGACTTTAAAAATTTTTTCCAAATCCTTATTTTCACATATAGGCATACCTGCTTTAATAGTATGGAAATCACTACGTCCAAAATTATTATCAATATTTTTGGTATCTATTTTATTTGTTTTTTTATCAATTACATATATGCTTTCATTTTTATAACACCAAGCTTTCAAATATGTTTTTGGAATTAAATGATGATATTTTTTTTCATGTGGCATATCTATAACCCCTTTATAGAGCTAAATTTAAACATCAAAATTATATTACTTATCAAACAATAATATACAATATAACTACTAATACTTTGTTTATCAAAGTATATTTTTTACTTTACATTAATGTAGCTTTTTAAAATTTCAATCTATTTCTTTAAGAACTTCGAAGTCGTATATTTATTCTACCATTTTTGTAATATTTTTTACAACACCAAAATCCCTCTATCATCATAAACAGAACCCAAATTTTGATTCCTTATTGCTCTATCAAGTGCCATAATTAAAGCCACAGCACCATCAATCTTTTCAGTTGATTTTTCCTTATCGGGCTTTATATTCCCTGCTGGGTCAGTCTTTATATAAATATTATCCATCATCCACCTTAACACTGGGTTGCTTCCATGGGCTATTTTTTCTTCAAGTGTTAACTTCATTAATTCCTTTGTTGGTGGCGACATATCTTTATAACCCTGTCCAAATGGAACAACTGTAAACCCTAATCCTTCAAGATTTTGAACCATTTGAACCGCTCCCCACCTATCAAAGGCTATTTCTTTTATGTTATACTTGGTCCCAAGTTCTTCTATAAAACTTTCTATAAATCCATAGTGAATTACATTTCCTTCAGTAGTCTTAATAAATCCTTGTTTTTCCCACACATCATAAGGAACATGGTCTCTTTTTACTCTAAGTTTTAAATTTTCTTCTGGTATCCAAAAATAAGGAAGAACATAATATTTATCATCTGCATCTGTTGGTGGAAACACCAAAACAAAAGCCGTAATATCGGTTGTACTTGAAAGGTCAAGTCCTCCATAACATATTTTTCCTCTTAATTTTTCAGGCTCAACATCAAAAGCACATTTATCCCACTTATCCATCGGCATCCACCTAACTGACTGCTTAACCCATTGGTTTAATCTAAGCTGCCTGAATAAATTTTCTTCTGCAGGGTTTTCTTTTGCATTGTTAAACGCAGCTCTTACCTTTTCTATATCTATTGTATATCCTAAAGAAGGATTAACTTTATACCAGTTTTCTTCCAAAGTCCAGTCCTCATCATCACCAAGTCCATAAATTACTGGATAAAAGGTAGGGTCAATCTTTCTCCCTTGAATTATATCCACTGCCTTTTGGTGAACTTCATAACATATAGAATTTCTATCTGTTCCTGCAGTTGTGATTAAAAAATATAACGGTTGCTTTCTTGCATCTCCGCTACCTTTAGTCATTACATCATAAAGTTCTCTTGTCGGTTGGGAATGTAGCTCATCAAAAATAACTCCATGAACATTAAGCCCATGTTTTGTATAAGCTTCCGCTGACAGAACTTGATAAAAGCTACTTGTTGGCAGGTAAACCATTCTTTTAACTGAGGGAATAAGTTTCATTCTCTTTTTCAATGCAGGACACTGGTTTACCATTTCAACTGCCACATCAAAAACAATTGATGCCTGTTGTCTATCAGACGCACATCCATAAACCTCTGCTCCCCATTCATTATCTGCACAGGTAAGATATAAAGCTACTGCTGCGGCAAGTTCACTATTATGTGTAGGAACCATAGATTTTCCAGCTAAATATAACCTTGATGGGCTGTCTACCTGAATACATCTCATTTTACATTTATCTGTTTTTTCAATAGAACTAATATAGTGAAAATGGGACCTGCTTCTTATATTCCTTTCCTTTGCTCTTTCTATTTTCCTATCTAAAGCTGAAACTTCTAAATCTTTGAAAGCTGTGAATCTTATAATATAACATGTTTCTCCTGTTGGGATCCCTTTTCTTGTTGATGGTGTTGTTTTTAGTGTATTTTTTATTCCAAGTGACCATAAAAGATTTTGAACATCTTCTGCTAGCTTTGGTAAAATAGTGACATATATGCTCTGTCCCTTCTCTTTACTTATACAACCATCTGAATCAATAAGTCCTTTTAAAAGACTTAATCGTTGCCGAATTGATGCTCTTAAATACTCGTTTGGTATTCTTTTCTCTCTAAAATTATTAACCAATATAGCTTTTAATTCTTTATATACTAAAATGTCACTATTACCTTCTTGCTCATATCTATTATGAAGTTTATATGGTATGTTCTTAATAACCTTTTCAACATCATCTCTTCTAACCGTAATTTCTGGCTTTATTGCGTTACCGTTTCCTATCCAATAACCAAATAAATAAGGGTCAATAGGCAGATTAATTTCAGGCAAAATAAAAGCATCCGCTATTGGGATGCGAAATATGGCTCTTTTATCTTTTTGGGAAGCCTTTTTTATTTTTTCATACATTTCACCTGTTGTTAGGAGTTTTTCGCGTCTTCCATTATTAGTAACTTGCACCCTCCAAAGATGTCTTTCTCCTGCTACTATACTTGTTCCATCTCTAAAAGTTATTTTATATGCCTGTTCAGTATCATCAATTTCACTTATTGCAACTACATTACACGGCATTCCTTTTTCATCTATTACTTGGTCTCCAACTTTTATCTCGCCCATTGTTGTAAACCCTGTAGGTGTTGGAATAGGTGTATCTAAAGCTAATTGTTTTCCATTTTTCTTTGGTATTTCAATATATGCTGTATTATACTGCCTATACCCGTCTTCCTTAACTGTTCCGAATATATCTTTAATTATTTTTTCCTGCCAAGGAAGTAAATCAAAAGGAACCCCACGCCATACTCCTTTGGTATGCTTGAGGTTCCTTATAAACTCTACCGCATGTTTGGCTTTTTTATCGTCAAACATTGCTGCCCCTCTTTCTGTTATTTTTATTTTCAATATATTTCATATATCTATTCAAAAGCACATCTACTTTCTGACTTTGCTTTAAAATCTTTTCTTTATTAACTTCAAAATCTAAATACTTAACCATTCTATCTAGTTTTTGCCTTTCATAATCTAAAACTTTTTCAATATGCCTCATTGAACCCCCCCACACCTTTACAATTATATCGAAATCCGATGTTAAATTTTGTCATTTATTGTCTTTCATAAATTATTTACATTTCAGAAGTCTTTCCATTGGGTCATCATTTTCTGTTAATTTCTCATTTGCAACAATTCTTGATCTTGATGATGGCGTTAATCCAAACTCTGCACAAAAGTCCTTCATGATTTTTAAATATGTCTGTGCAATTGAAACCTGCGGCACCTGCTGTATATATCCAGATGGTGTCTTAAATATAGTTCCATGTTTTGATAAAAATTCTTCTGCTTCTTTCCATCTTGCATAGGCTTGGCAGTATCCTGCAAATGCAGCAGCATCAACTTCAGTTAATATACCAAGAGTTTCTAATACCTTTGACATTCTTCTCCACTCTTTCTTTGCTTCCTTTTCAAGCCATGATGGGCATTTAGGTGCCTTATTTTCAGGTTTTGGCTCTGCCTTATTTAAAGGCCTTTTGCCTGGATTACCTTCTATAACTTTAAGTGCTGTTGGCTTTGGCTTTCTCCCTCTTGTTGCCACAAGTTTCACCTCCTTGTTCTAAAATAAAAGAGCCTACATATGTAGACTCTTAAACTTATTTTCTTTCACCTTCTATTCCCTTATAGTTATAATTACCTCTTTTAATTTCTTCTAATTCAGCTTCTACTGCTTTCTTATAATCCTTTCGTTTCATTTCCTTTTCCTTGCAACTTAAGCAAATGCAGTCCTCATTATACATTGACATTATTCTTCCACCCTTCAAACTTCCACCACAGCGGTCGCAAGTTTTTTGAGTAAAAAATTTATCCATTACTCTACACTTCCTTCCTTTGATATTTTCCTAAATGCACTGTTCCCATCAAGATTTGAAAGAAGTGTTTTTCGTATCTCTTTATATTCATCTCCATTCATGCCAAGCCTAATTAGCCATGTCCTAAAAGCATATTTAGGATTATCCTCCTGCGACTGTTTATATGATGCGTATTTTAACTGTTGAGCATTTGAATTTATTAACGATGAAAGTTTCATAAATGCCTTTATTTTCTCATTGGTTATATTTTCACCTAATAACTTTAATGTAAATGTCCCTTTATCAAAGTAAAAGTATATTCCTTTTAATCCATCTACTCCTAATTCAGTAATAGCATCTTTAAATTCATCTAAAGTTTCTATTTTCTTTAAATTTAAGTTTTTAATAAATGCCTCTTCAATAAAAGATTCTTTTAATTCTAATGCTTTAACAATTAGATGCTGCTTACTGTAAAGCATATTTAAAACATTTTTTAGACTTCTGCCATTATGATTTTCTATTGGAAGTTCTAAATTAATACTATCAGTGTCTTTTTCTTCTTTAGGTTGAATTGATTTTATAATTTCATCAAGTGTAACTTTCTTTCCTTCTGAAGTTATAATATTGCCCTGCCTATCTATTGTGTAAATTTCATCTTGAGTTTTAATTTCATAAGCAAATCTTGGTGCTCCAAGATACTTTGCAGGAAAATTTAAAATCTCACTTAAGGTTTTAACCATTTCTTTTCTATCCATCTTCATTCCTCCCTGTGTTTTTTGTTACTACATTAATCACTCTAAACACAGGTAAAGTCAAGCTTTATAAAAGAAAAAGGGCTTAAAGCCCTAAGTTGTGTATATTTACTTTTATTTCTTTTATATTCCAGCCTTTAAAGGTTTTAAACCATTTCTTTGCAAATTCTTCTGCCATCTCTTCTGAGTCCCAGTAGCAGCCTTTATTAAAATCAAATGTCCATTTTGGGTTTCCGTCCCAAAGGCTTAAAAAAATATCCTTTCCTGTTTTCGTTTTCATTGTTATCACATAAAATTCTTCCATTTGATTTTCCTCCCTGTGTTTATTTATTACTACATTAATCACTCTAAACACAGGTAAAGTCAACTTTTAATTGAATCTTTATATAAAATCTTTTCACCATCCCTTATCAAAAACACATTATCAACATCCTGCGTATATTCTAAATATCTTTTCACTATAACATCGCAATATTTAGGATCCAGCTCCATTGTGTAGCATATTCTTCCTGTTTCTTCAGCTGCTATCAAAGTTGAACCGCTTCCACCAAAAGGGTCAAATACTATGCAGTTTGTCATGCTGCTATTTTTTATCGGATATGCAATAAGCGGCACCGGTTTCATTGTTGGATGTTCTGCATTTCTTGAAGGCCTATCGTAGTTCCAAATAGTCGTCTGTTTTCTATCTGCATACCATCTGTGCTTTCCTGTTGGCTTCCACCCATAAAGTATTGGCTCATGCTGCCACTGATAATCAGACCTTCCTAAAACCATACTGTTCTTGGCCCATATACAAACATTAGCAAGGTGGAATCCTGCTTCTTTAAAAGCTTTTCTAAAATTGAGTCCTTCTGTGTCTGCATGAAAAACATAGACCGCAGCACCATCGTCTAAAACTTCAAATATATTTTTAAAAGCTGAAAGTAAAAATTCATAAAACTTATTATTGTCCATCTTATCATTCATAATCTTTAGCTTATCTTCTGTTCCGCCTTCATAGTTAACATTGTATGGAGGGTCAGTAACACATATATTTGCTTTCTTTCCATCAAGCAAAGTTAAAACATCATGAAGTAGTGTTGAATCTCCACACATTAATCTATGTTTTCCTAAAAGCCATACATCACCATATTTAGTTATAGGCTCCTTTATTTCCTCTAGTGCTTTATCTGCATCAAATTCATCATCTTTTACTTCTTTATCATGGACTTTTGAAAAAATCTCTTCTATCTCTGCAGCCTCAAAGCCTGTTAATGAAACATCAAACATAGATTTATCTAAGTCTTCTAAAAGGTCTTTTAATAAAGGCAAATCCCATTCACCATGTATTTTGTTAAGTGCGATATTAAGGGCCTTTTCTTCTTGCTCACATAAATCAACTACAACACAATCAACTTCTTTATATCCTTCATTTTTTAAAACAGTAAACCTTTGATGCCCTCCTACTATATTTCCTGTTCTTTGGTTCCAAATAATAGGCTCAACATAGCCAAACTCTTTTATGGACCTTTTTAATTTTTCATATTCAACATCACCAGGTTTTAACTTTTTCCTTGGATTATACTTTGCAGCTTTTATATTCTCTATGGCTATCTTTTTTACCTCCACAAAACCACTCCCCTAAAACTTTAAAATTTGCTTTAAAATACCCTTAATTTTTATATGTAAAAACCTTTATTTTTCAAGGCCTGAGGCCACTTAACCCCCGCCCTGTAATTTCGCGAATTTTAGCGTAAAGGTGTCCGCCCGACCTTGCGGCTCAAGGTGTAGAGATTTATACCCCCCTTCCCTATGGTTTTAAAGCAAGCTATTGCTTATTTCTATTCTTGTCTAAATTTGTTGCTATCTGTCGCAATTGTCCACACAATTAACAGGTTATCCACATTTTCTTTCAATATTTATACAATTTATTTTTCTCTCCCCATCTCCCATCTTCTTTAGCTGTTTTTCTATCGTGGCACTCCTTGCATAATGACTGCAGGTTTTCTTCATCCCAAAACAATTCTTTGTTACCTTTATGGGGTATTATGTGGTCAACTACCTCTGCAGCTTTAATTATTCCATGCTTTCCACATTCAACACATAAGGGATGCTCTTTTAAAAACTGTATTCTTAGTCGTTTCCACCTTGCAGTGTTGTATAAATACTTGTAGGTCCTGTTGTTTCTATTGTATTCCCTTGCCATCTCTTTCTCATGTTTTTCACAATACCTTCCTTCAGTAAGTTCAGGACAACCAGGATAGCTACAAGGACGTTTTGGTTTTCTTGGCACTTAAATCAATCCCCCTAACATAGTTATCTCTCCAAGTTTCATATAACTTCGTTGCTTCTTTCTTTGTGTAACCTTTTGCTACAAGCTTTTTTATTGCATCTTTTCTGTTTAGCATTTCTATTTTTTCAAGTATCATATCTTCAAAACCTCCATAAAAGAAAAAAGCCATCGCAGATTTTTCTGCAATAGCTTCTCTATTTTAACTATATCATAAGTCAAGAGTGGCTTCTAGTGTCTTTTAGTGCCCTCTTTAAAATGAATTTTGAATTAAAAAAGCCCTAAAGTGTTATAACTTCAGAGCTTTAATAATAATATTTACCCTCGCCATACTCTTCATACAAATCTTCACATTCTAATAATATCATAAATCAATAGTGTCTTTCAATGAACTTTAGTGAATTTTTGCGAATTTTAGTGTCCTGTTTTTAATATTTCATCAACTTCCTTTAATGCTCTACCATGTAATTTTAATGTCCATCTAATATCGTATCCTATCTCCTCTGCTATCTCTTCCCAATCCCTGTTGTTTACATACCTCATTTCAAGAATCAGTTGATGGCTTGGGTCATCTATGTTTGAAATAATCTGACTGATTTCTCTTTTTATATCAATTAATCTATCTATGTCATTATTAATTTCTTTTTTTAATTCCACTATCTTTACCACAACGTTCTCCATAGAACTTGTTGAACCGTTTCCCCCTGACACCTTTTCTTTTGATAATTCAACTGTCGTCTTTTGTGCCAAAGCCTCTAATTTTTCAAGCTGTTCTAATTTGCTGTTTATTAGTTTATCAAGCCATATAGCCTGCCTTAAAAATTCTTTAGCATTCATAGTACCTTCCTCCCTAACTGTATTTGAGTATCACTTTTCCACAGTATCCAAAGCATTTAATATGTCTAAGTAGTATTTCTCAATAATTTTAATCCTTGTCTCCTCATCAAGCTTATTAATTCTGTGTAATGCTTTCCTGCGGTCTTCTTTATATTCCTCTCTTGTTTTATAGAATGGGCAATCATAACAATTTTTAGATTTTAAAATCAAGCACCTTCTGTTTTTATATGCAAAGCAATTCTTTAAATCTTTACCGCCTTTATCATTTGCTTTTCTTGTCATTATTTTAACCTCCATTATTTGTTATTTTTTTACAGGTTCGAGTTCAAGATAAGTTAAAGATATATATATTTCTTTTTATATATACATATATTAATTTTATATTTATATATAAAGTTGATAATAAGTAATATACACATCTTGAACATCTTGAACCACCTTGATATTACTTATCTACAATCTTGAACCTATCTTGGACTTATGTTGAACTCATCTTGAACCTTAATCTTAATTTTGTATTTTTACAAATATTCTATATTTCTTTCCATTAACTTTTTTATCTTCAATTTTAAATCCAAACCTTTTAACAATCTGCCTTGAAAACTCTATCTGGCTTAACGGCTGATTATTGTTATTTATACAAAACTCAAGATACTTCTTGTACACTTCCTTGGTTGGCTGATTTCCTATTTCTTCTTCATAGTCCTCATAAAACTCAATTATTGGATTATTCATTTTTTCATATTCTTTTAATTCTTTTTCAACTTCAATAGACTTTGTAAATTTCTTATTTTTCTTTACCCTCTTAAGTCCTTCTATTCCTAATAAAATTAAATATTCCATTACCTCTCTTGTTTTTAACTCAAAAGCAATTTCTGGTCTAAAATCAGGGTCATCTTCAGTAAACTTTGCATTGAAAGGTATTATTAGAAGTCTTCTTTGAACTGCTCCTGTTTTGTCTCTTATCCTTGGAATATTATTTGCAGAGAATAATAATTTCGCATAGTTATTAAAATCAAATGGATCCCTTCCTTTTTTCTCTGCATTGATTCTATCTCCTGTAACAAGTTTCTTAAAAAACGACGGCTCTGCTATAAATTCATCACCTATATCATCACCAATATTTGCAAGTTTACCAAATAGTTCTGCTGTTTTAAACCTTTCTCCAAGTTCTTTTAAATCGAGTGCTGAAATATTGCCTGTCCCAAGCAGGGTCGTTATCATATCTAAAAATGTTGATTTACCATTTTGTTTTTCTCCAGTTAGTATAAAAGCCTTTCCTATTATGTTTCTTCTATAGAATGTGTATCCTATAAGTTCTTCAAGAAGACTTCTAATTTCAGCATCGTTGCAGCTTATTTTGTTTAATGTTTTATCTGCAAGTTCTGAATAAGCATTTGGATTATAATCCCAAGGGATTTTATTAGTGATAATATATTGGTAGGAATGTTCCTTAAATGTATTATCCGATATGTCATATACTCCATTGTTAAATGCAATTTTGTTATAATCTTCTCTACTTGGCGATACTGTATTTGTTATTAGTTCAAGGTAATTTAATGTCTCCATTCGCTTTGCTTTATTTAATTCTGGCAGGTGCTTTATCATAGCAGCTTCTATAATTAAAGGGTCGCTTACATATATACCGTCTTTAAATATATGAAGCTGGTTGTTTATTTTTATAATATGTTCTTCATCCTTAATAAACCTTGCAAACTTGTCGTGAAGAAACCTTGACTTATTATAAAAAGACTGTTTTAAAAACGCCTCATCACGAAGTATTGTATCAAGTTCCCTTTGGTCTAATGGTTCTTTTAAAATATATTTGTTTATGATAGTTATAATATTTCTTATACTATCTTTACTAAACCCTTCTGATTGAAGGGTTAATATATAATTAAAAAGCTGCTGGTTTCTTCCGTCACCTTCTTTTAGATTGATAAAATCTGGAACGTTTTTCTTACTAATAGGAATTAACCACTCTGGAAGAAAGTCAATTTCTTCAATAGTATTAATTTTATTTAGCCACCTTCTTGTCTCACCATTTACCTTTATAGGTACTAATGCATTTTGTTCCCCTATTGCCACATCTACTTTTACTCCTATTGGAGTCATTATTTTTGTTTGTTTTTTATTAACTGCTTTATTTCTAAAATAAAAATGAATACCTCTTGTTGTCTTTAAAATCGCACATTTAATATCTAAATCTTCTATAATCTTTTTTACCAGTTTTGCTTCACTTTCATCATCTATATCAATTTGAACCATACCATCAGCAAGAATACCCGCATAATCTCCACTCGTTCTACGAATATATTCATAGTTATAAAAGGATTTTTTATTACGATAAGGCTCTAAAGGTTTCTTACCATTAGTCTTAATATAACCTTTAAATATTTCCAAATTACACACCACCTTGTTAGTTTAATCCAGATTAAATGGTTGTTTTATATACCAAAACATATCTATTTTGGTATGTTTTAAGGCTATTTATGGTATATAAAACATACCAAATTACATTCAAAACCTACCATATTAGCCTATGATTCTAATAATTTTTTATTTAAATTTATCTGTTTTAAGCTTATTTTGGTATAAACATACCAAATTAGAAATCATTTTTAACAGTAAATATAAGTTTTCCTTATATATAATTTTTTCATAAAGTTAATCTACTTTACCCACAAAATCCTCAATTCTTTTCTTTGCTAAATTTATATACCACTCTTTATCAAGGCGTCTTGGAACTCTTTTCCCTATTACACTGTCATTTAATATAAAACATTTTTCTGGTGTATTTGCTATTTTTTCAACTCTGCCATTTGGTTTAACTTTAAATACACCTTTATCATCCTCATTCTTTGATGCAAAAACTCTTAATGTTTTTTCCTTTAATGGTTTGTCCCCATATAAGGCATGTGAATATTTATAGGTTAGCTTAACTACCTTTTGAAACATTAATAAGTCTTTGCAGTTATTAATTGTTTCTTCTACTGGTGTTTTGTTTATAAAATATTCTTTTAATGCCATATTAACAATTGGAAGGTCATTGTCTATTTCATTTAAAGTTTTAACATAAGCTCCCTTTGATTTAAAACTTCCATCTTCATGAATTAAAATATAGTTGTTTACATCCTTTTGATATATCTTCTTAAAAGTTTCAAATTCAAGTTTCATATGAGTTCTTTCTTCCCATTCTCTGCATATTTCTTTAATTTTGTCTAAATCTGATATCCTTTTTATTTTCCCTATCAAACCGTCAGTATTAGATTGAATTAACATCCAGTGCGGTTCTAACTTCTCTATTAAATCCAATAAAAGAAGTTGCCCAACTACACACACGTTATTAGCCTGCCTTGGGTCATATAGGTTGTTATATTTATGTTTCATAGCACCATAGGTAGAATTTAAAACAATTTTATATAGCTTATGCAGAGGGTTATTTTCAGCCTTTAATCTAATTCTTTCTTCATATATTTGTTTATATAAATTAGAATCAACTACATTTCTTGATAAAAATCCATATTCTATCATAAGTGTTGGATAAAATGAAACTACATCAACGTTTAATATTATTCCTTCACCTATATATTTTTCTTTTGCACCATGTAGTCCTCCCCAAGCAAATACATGTAAAACACCACTTATATCTATTTCTAAATATTTTTCATAGTTATGGTTATTAGAATCCCTATACCAATCAAGAACTTCAGTATATTTATTTATCCTTAAATTACTTGGTATTTCTAAATCAAATTCATCATCCCTATTTGTTTTCTTTGCATTTAATATTATTGCTGCAAGCTGGGCCTTTGTCTTACTTATATATTTAAGTGGTAGTTTAAATGCATTAAGTAATGCTACATGAGTTTCAAATTCTTCTTTTCTGTGTAAAAATATCTCCATTGTTTGTTCTACGTCATGGGTACAATATTTAACAACTTCCTCTAATTCTTCATCTGTTAACTTCCTATCTATTGAAAAGCTAACACTGCTTTCTCTAATATCATTTCCCATAAAGCCTTCAAGTTCTTTTAAACCATGCGTTGTTGTCATTATGTCAAATTCATTAAGTTGTATATCTTTTAACAGAGAACTATACTGCCATCCTGGCTTTTTTTCTGATATAATATAATTTGAAATGTCATAAGGGTTGAAACCACAAAGGATACCTTTTAAAATATACTGGTCATAATGGTGGCTGTTATAGCCTATCCATATATAGTCTTTATGTTCTTCATAAAATGATGCTAATTTCTTAGCATCATTTATGAAGACATACTTTTTATGTTTTTCAGGATCTAATATGACGAAGAGCCAATCCGCCAAGAAAACCTCTGCGTCAAAGAATAGAATCATCCTTAATTAACCTCGAACACTTCAGTTATTTTAAAAGTCTTAAATCCTTTGCTGGTTTCCCCATATTCAACTGCATATTCTAAATTGCCATCAATTGCTTCATGAATATCAAGTATTAAATCATTATATTGTGAAAAGCTTTCAAACTCTACTTCAATCCCTGAATCAAGGGATCTTAAAAATTCATTAGCTGTGTGTATTCCATAGGCAGTGCTTAAAACTTGGTTCATGAATATAATTGAATTTTTATATTCTCCTTCTAATATCCTCATCCAGCAAGTTAGCATAGGCTTTCCTGTCTTTGATTCTACAAGTTCCATCTTTTCAATCTTTACCTCATACGTTCCAAAAGGAACTTCTTTGTATTCTGCCTCATTTGATGCTACATTCTTTAAATCTTCCTTTAATCCTTTAATGTCAAACTCCTTGTCGAATTTTTCAAAAATACTTTTGCTTGCCATAATTATTTCCTCCTTTTTATTTTCTTGAGCGTCTGCTCATTTTTGTTTGTTCATCGTCATTTGATATTTCATTATTTGGGTCATTGTTCTTATCTTCATTGTCATATGATACTTCTTCTAAAATAAACCCTTGGGCTTCTTTAAGTGCTTTAATAAACTCATCTTTATCAAGTTTTACTCTCGGAACTTTAAAGTTAAATCTTCCACCACCGAAGATATTTTCACTTTTTTCAAGTAGTAAATATCTTTCATCACCATCCATATATGCTCTAACTGTTAAATCAACGGTTCCTGCTAACACATTGGCTATTTTTTCATTTATATTTGGTTTTATTGTTGTTAGCTTGTTTCCATTTTTTAATGTTATTTCTGTATTAATTTCTTTTGATATATAAATCACTTGGTATCCTAAATTTTTAAGCCTTTTTATTGCTGATAGAAATTCAGTTCTAACCATGTCCCATCCTTTGCCAAAGCCAGCATCCTGCTCGTGGTCTATTCCAAGTTTTTTATACATATATAATCTGCAGTGTTCATAAAGGTCCTCGATTAAATCAATGCATACTCTTTCGAAGGTATTATCTTTTCTCTCAAGCTCCGTTATAACATCAAGGAACACTTCCCATGCCATTTTTACTTTCTTTAATCTTCCTTCAAATGTTACTTCATCTGCTATTTTTACAATTGGAGATGTTGTGTTATCTGTATTCCCATCAGTGTTTAAAAATAACAGGTTAGGGAACTTATCAACAAAAGTTGATTTTCCTACATAGCTGTCTGCATAAATCCACATATCAGGGTTTTCATCAATTTTTATGTCCCTTCTTTTGTTTTCAGGTAAAAGCATATATGTTTCTCCTCCTTCACAATAAGTTTTATATTCACACCATTCACATAGCTTTGAAGGTGTTTTTTCAAACTCAGTTTCATTTTTAATTTCATCACATATTCTGAAAAACTCATTAACCTTTATTTCATCATAGTCTATGTTTACTATCTCAACTTCCATATTTTCTAAAGTTTCTTTTAGCCGCTTTCTAAACTGATACAAATCCTCTGTTTTCTTTTGTCTTATTGATGTTTTGGGAATGAATATATATCCTAAATCTATTACTTTAAATCCTAATTTTTCAAGGAAGTATTTATATAAATGTAGCTGTTTCGACTGTAAATAGTTCTCTTTATTATTGCTGTATTTAAAGTCATAGATGCTTATTGTTTCATCTTTGTTTTTAATAATCAAATCTACAAACCCTACAAATTGTGGAAAGTCTATTTTGTATTCAAAAATAACTGTTGGTTCTTTATTGTGCAGTATTGAATTTAGGGCTTCTTTTGCCTTATTTACTAAATTGATTAGTTTTATAACTTCGTTTATATTTTCATCTGTTATAACAGGATACTGGTTATAATAGAACCACTCCATTTTGTCTATTCCTTCTTCTATGCCAAGATGCATTGCTGAACCAACTATTAAAGCACTATCTGGGCCATACATTGGTATTGTCCTTATTCCATCAATATATCGCAGTTTGAATTGGTATTTGCACTTTTCAAAGCATTCAACTCTACTGTAGGAAAACTGCACTGAAGCACCTCCTCTATGAGTTTTTTAAATGTTTCAAATCCTGACGGATATAAAATTATCCCAATGCCTCCTGCTGCATTTATATTTTTTACGTTCATCTTTTGAAGTTCTGTTGGACTTCCTTTTTCTGCTTTAAGTTCTATTGCCACAAATATTCCATTAATGCAACAGATTAAATCAGAAATGCCACTTCTTTGATAACCGCCTCCCCATACTTTAAAGAACCATGTGTTTGGAAGTGATTTTAGGTATTCTGTTACTTTTCTTTGAAACTCTTTCTCCTTCACTTATCCACCCTCTCAAATAAATCCAAAGTAAAATCCTGCCTTTCTTTTAAAACATCTAATATTTTTTCTTCAATGCTGTTTTTAGTTATTAGATAGTAGTAAAAGCATGTCCTACTCTGGCCTATTCTGTGTATTCTTTTCTTTGACTGCATCCAAAGTTCGCTGGATAATGGTAAACTGTGATAAATAACCTTATTAGCCCTTTGAAGATTTATGCCAGTTGCTCCAGCTTGATATTGGACTAATGTTACAGTGTTATTTTTAACTTCATAGTTTTTTAAATCAGTCCCATCACCGTTTATATATGAGACAGGTTTTTCTAATACTTCACAGATGCCTTTTAATATTTCAAATTCCTTTTTGAAGTTATAGAAAACCACAACTCTATCTTCCGTTGATGATATTAAATCTTTAAAAGCTTCATGTTTATTAGAATTGTAAATTGATGATAGCTGCCTTAGGTATAATAGTTTGGTTAAAGCTGTATCACCTACTAAAGTTTCTTCATTTATTGTGATTACTCTATCTTTTTTAAATCTTGTATATTCCCTTATATTTTCAACTAAAACTAACTGTTCAATCTGATCTGGAAGATCAAATACTTCGTCAGATTTCATAAATACTGCACCGTATGATTTTAGTTTTTCTTTTAGCCTATCTATATTTTTGTATCCCACTACAACATGTATTTTAAATCCACCAACATCTATTTGTTCTGTTATTGTGTAGTGGTTATAAAAGGCCTTCTTACTAATATTCCAGCCAAGTAATCTGACTTGAGTCCAAAGTTCTTCATATTTACCGCCTGTTGGAGTTCCAGAAAGTAGTATCACATTTGTTGGGTTTAGATTTAGTATGAATTTTGTTCTCTTTGATGTTTCACTTTTTATATACTGTGATTCATCAAGCAATAATGTAAAATTCTTTAATTGTTTTAACTGTGGCCTTCTCCATATCAAATCGTAATTTATGATAATTACACTGTTTTGTGGCATAGATTCAATAGGCTGATTTTTATAAATAACCACGTTGTATGCATAGTAGAATTTAAAATGCTCCGCCCAGTCATTTATCTTTGACTTTTGGCATATTAGAAGATTATATGGTGCATTTAACTGTTTCATTTTTTCAGAGCCTAAATATGTCTTGCCTAAACCCATATCAAGGTAATATGCTACTCTGTTTAGATTTTGGGTTTGCTCCAATGCTTGTAATTGGTGGGGATATAAGTTTATTTTTATCACCTGCCTAAACAATATTTCTTTCAACTGAACCTTTTATTAATAGCCTAAACGTTTCTCTTCCTTTTGGGGTAATTAACGTTTGTGTTCCTACCCAACCAGTTTTATCATTTTTTGCTTCTTTAATTTCGAATAGACCTTCATTTTTGTCTGCATATGGTTTTAAATTTCCTTTTTTATCACGATAGATGTATTTTTTATCTATTAAAAATCCTATAAAGTCCTTTTCCTTTATTTTTAATTCCTTAGCTGTATCTCTAAAATTAGTAAGCAGATTTTTTTCAACAAGGTCATCAAAATATTCTGCTTTTGGTCTCATAATTTCATTTTCAACACTTAGCTTTGAATTTAGTAATTTAAGAGATTGTATATGATTCTCCGCCATCTTTAATGCTCTTGACATTACCATTTCAGGTGTATTCCATGCCTGTTCAATAGAAAGAAAATATTGTCGTGCTATTTTCCCCTTTTCAGTTCTTTGAATCATACACAGCTCTTTTGCCATAGGTATTGTTAAATAATAATCTGTTGTGGGCTGATGGTTTTGGGGGTGGTCAAAAATGACCGGGGTATAATCTATTCCCTCTGTAAACCCATATTCACACATCCTGGGAAACCAATGTCTAAACTCTGTCCCAATCTCTAAAAACTTGTGAAGTTCTCTTGCTGATACTGTTGGTTCTTCTCTGCTGTAATCTACTTTTATTAATTCATTCATGCCTTTTTCCTCCTTTATATTTTTTTAGCCTCTTCAAATATATCAACATAGTCTTTAGGTTTAACTTCTATTAATTTTTCTGCACCATATTTTCTTAAAAGTGTTTTAATTTCTTTTACCTTCCCATTTTTCATTTTTTTCTGTTAGTACCATGCTTATATCATGAATAGTAATATCTTCTTGATGATTATATTGTTTTGCTCTTGCTCGATATTCTGCTGCAAGCCTTTCAAATTCTTCTGCCAGCACTAAATTTATATCATTCATAGATTTCACCTCCTTCCCTTTCATGCTCTCAGAGCAAAGTCTTTAATAATACTCTTTATTATGGTAAGATCATTACCTGTTAACTGCAGGCTTAATCTTCTTAAAAGTTCTTCTTGTTCTGGTTTTAGATACTTTTGGTTCAATTTATAACCATCCATAACTCTAACCCCGCCACCATTTCCTCTAATTGTTTCAACCGGGTAAGAAAGTGATAGGATGTTTATATCATTTCTAATAGTTCTTTCTGTAACTCCAAACTCAAACGCTAAATTCTTCATAGTATCCTGCCTTCTTTGGCATAATACTTCTATTATTTTCATTCGCCTTTCATTTGGTCCCATCACTTTCTCACCCCCTTTCCCTTGCTCTGTAGCTTTATATTAAATTTCAAATAGGAAGGTTTTTTTCCTATTTGAAAAATTTTTTAAATAAACCTTAAATTTTATAATGTAAATTTTCCTTTACAGATACCTAAAAATACTTAACTCCTTATTTCTAAAAACAGTTTAATATAGAAATAAACTGCTATGGCGGACATTTCATGTCCGGTTATTGTGTAGCTATTTTAAGGACTTTAAGAGTTGAAAATAAAAGAAGCCTCATATTAACCTAACAAATAGGCTAAATATAAGGCTTCTTTACAATATGTTTATAAAAAAAGCGGACATTTCGTGTCCGTCTTATAAAAATTTTTTATATTATAGTGGCTTTGCACCACACTGATTTAAAAATTGTCTTATTTCATCCATTGACTTTGTGTATTGGCATGTTAACACAAAATTATACCACTGATGGTCTCTATTGTTTAAATTTAGTGAATGTGGAGATTTACTAATAATATGGTTACTTATCATTGGTGGAAGATTTAATGCAAGACAAATTACAATTAATGATTCAATTGAACCATTTGTTTCCCCATTAACAATTCTCCTTATTGTTTTCTCATTAAGCAATGTCATTTCTTCTAATTCCTTATATGTTACACCTCTCCATTCAATGACCATTTCAAGTGATTTAGTATAACTATTGGGTAGTTCATTAAAAATTCTTGCTTCCTCCTCTAAAACATCTGCAAGTATCTTAATCTTTTTTTCTTGAGATGCATATTGAAATCCATTATTAAATTTTAATTCAAAATCTATATTTGAACCTTTATCACGATTTAGAAAACACTCACTATGATAACTTTCCTTAAATCCTGATTTAATTGATAGATCAAAAACTAAACAGCACTCTTCCATGTGAGTTCTTGCATAATCAGTTAATATAGCATATCCATTTTCATCTCTTGTTACATATTTAGGATGTTTTAAAACAAAATGTGAATCTACATATATGTAACTACCTTCTTTTATCAAAGCAGATAATTCTGGATCAATAAAACTTTGTATAGCTGCGTCTATTGCACTAATTGAAAAGGTCTGATTTCTTTTTAAAAAACCTTTTTTAAAACAATGTGGTCTGATATAATGACCATCTATATAAGTAAAAGTTCCTATTGCTTCTTCATATCCTACATCAATCATTCGAATTTTAGCTGCTAATCTTGAAACACCAAAAAATAAAGCCAATTCATCAATAACTGGTTCCATTACATCTATTATTTTTTCTGTTTGTAATAATTGTTTATATTTCTTTATAAGTTCAAATGCCTTTTCTTTAAATGTTGAAATTGGCATTTGTATCCTTGGGGTAAGTGCATTTGCCTGCCATTCCATCCATTCAGTTGCATCCCTGTTACTATCTTTTATTCCACCTACTACTTGACATTTTATTTTTGTTGCACTACTGTTATATAACCTTTCCAATTCAAATGCCTTTCTGTGTAGAGCCCAATGAACGCACTCATGAACAATAGTATTATTAACAGATCCAAGGTTACGTAGAAAGTATGCTTTCGGATCTACAAAAATAGTTTTAGCATTTACATGAATTTGAACCATTTTATCACTGTTTTTATCATAGAATTCTGCTTCGCAATCATGAAAAAAAATTTGTCCAAACACTGTAAAGTCCTTTGTAATATCTCTAATTTCTATTTTAAGACCTATTTTTTCTGCCAATAATTGTGGGTCAACTGCCATCGGAGTCTTTAATGCTTCTGGATAATTTTTGCGTAGAAATTCTGTGGCAACAGATTCTAATTGTTCACTATAAATAAATGGAACAAGTGAATCTGACATAGGTTTGGGCTGCTTACTTTTGATTTTATACTCAGTTAAACTGTAAATTTTAAAGTCATCTAAATTACAGTCTAAATCTCCAGAACATTTTAATACAAACCACTGCACACAATTTTCAGATTCATCATAGTGATAGTCTGACTCTCTTACTTCAAATTCAGCTTCTACTACTACATCAAATTCTATCTTCATGCCTGGCAAGTCATTGACATTTACAAATTTCACTTCGATATCTGATAATTCAATGCCACCAATTTTTCTAACTTTATATAACCACAAGTCTAAATTATTATAGTTATATTCAATATAATCCTGAATGGCTTCAAATAACTCATTTTCAAATCTATTTGCTATATATTCTGTAAAGGAACGATTAGCTGCCAATATATCATCTCCTTCAAATAGGCAGTTTATATTATTTATTTTTATCTGATGTTTTTAACTTTTTATCTTTAGGTAAATTATAACATCATTTTACATAGCTTATAATCAAAAATTGTCGATTAATACAAATTTTTCTGATAATATAAACAATAATATAATTAATGCATTTGCTGCAGAGCTTTTAGCACCAATTGCTCTACTTAAAAATATTCATGGTCTAAGACCTGCTATGGTTCAAGCCATATGCAATGTTGCTGAGGAGGCTTCAATTTATATTTTTGATAATGTTAAAAAGTTTGGACACAAAGATGTGTATGCTAATGTTGAGTATTTATTTTTTGAGAGGTTTTTTGATTTTGTTATGTGATTGTGTTTTGGAAACGGGAAAGAATGTTTAGAGGGAGAATAAAGAAAAGGCCATAACCTTAGAGATTAGGCTATGGCTTTTTTAAAACTTTTATACATAGCTTTATTCTTTATATAATAATTAAGTTAGCATATAAAATCTAACCTTGAAATCTTATACTCTAAGCAAAGTTGATCCTATACAAGATTCAACTTCGTTTCAAATTCTTTAATAAATGAACTTTTTCTATTTTCATTATAAAACGGAAGTCCTACAATAATATATTTTTCATTCTCACTAAATAATGTTGGGTTAATTTTATAATTGTTTTCTATTTCTTTCAAAAAATCTTCTTTCCATTGATCCTTTTTTACTAAATGTTCACCTTTAGCTTCCACAAAAAGTTGATATTGTTCAAATTTTTCTGAGTCTTTCTTTCTAAGAAACAATACAAAATCAGGTTCAATTGCTTCACCGTTAGAAAACTTGTAAATCTTAAATAAATTTTCATTCCTTAATAAGTAAATGTCACTATATTTCTCTTTTAAATTATCAATAAATCCATCAATAAATTTAATAAAAGATTTTTCTTCAAATGTTCCATAGTTTTCATCATATATATACCATTCCTTATCTTTTAAATTAATCCTTAAAATGGCACTTTTTGAATTACTCATAGGAATACCGTATTCTTGATCACCATCATCACCAACATTTATTTTTAATAATTTATCTTTTACTATTTCCCTAATTGGTTTAGGAATAAAATCTTCTGTTCCCTCATATTCAACATAATCATTTAAAATTTCAGTCTCTAATTGTTTCAAAACATTCAAGCATATTTCTATCTTATCATCCGGCGTTAATTTATTAAATCGGTCCTTTGTCGTAGTTATATCTACATTTATCTTCTTTAAAGATTCTATAAATTCTTTGGAAGACACTAATTCTGGAAAATATTTTTTTAAATTATTGAATTTATAAAATTCAAGTTTAGCCATTGATTTTCGTATAAATACTTCACCAAAATCGCCAAGGCTATATGTTTTTGTTGTAGTTTCTAAAGTGCTAGTATTACTAGTTTCTTCTAAAATTTTATCCTCCTTCATAAATCCAGTTAATAATTGATACTTATATATTTTTTCATGTTTTATGTCATCTAAAGTTTTAATACCTTTTCTGGATGCTTTTTTCCTCTTATTAATAAATAATATTCCTTTATTCCAAAACTGTGTTTCTTTTATATTATCTTTAACTCTAATATTAATTTCTTTTTGTTCATATGGCATTATTCCATATTCTTTTAGTGCAGTAGTAAGCTCTTGAATATATCTTGGATTGTGTTTACTATGATAATAAAGCTCCTCAAGAATTTTCATAGGATTATCATATTGATTATCAAATTTTCTAGTAAAAGGGTCATCATCTTCATTTATTTTAAATGGATAATATCTCGCTCCTCTACCAATTAGTTGTCTTTCTGCAATAGTTGTATTGCCTGGAATATATCTGCCATCTCTTGTCCATTTTCCATCCCTTGTATCATATAATCTAACAATATCATATAAATTAAGAACATCCCATCCTTCATCAAGCATTTTTACTGCAAAAATGGCTCTAACTTCATTATTTACATCTTCTAAGGTATTGAGTTTAATCTGTTTATCTCTTTCAATATTTTCCGAATCAAGTAATACACATTTTTCTTCAGAAAAATCTTCCTTTAATTCAGTTACTAAATTATCATAAGTTATCCCTTCACTAACTAAATATTTATCTACTGTCTCTATTACTGTGCCTCTACCATTAAGAATAATCTTTTTTATATCATCCTCATTTAATCTCCCAATTTTTTCTCTAAACAATTCGTAATTTTCTTTTGATTCTCTAATACTTTTCGATTTAAAAAGTATTACTGGTTTCAATCTAATTCCATTCTTTTCTGCAATTTTTCTTCTATATTGACTTAAAATAATAGCCTGCAACATTCTTTGCCAATTATCTAAGTCAGCTTGTAAAACTTTAACCTCCTTAGAATAACCATCTATTCTAAATTGTTTTAGATCATATTCAAAGATAATTTTATCTGAATATTTCTCAAAAATATTTTGGTCATCCATATCAATAGTTGCAGTATACTCAAGTAATATATTTTCTTCATTAGAATTTAAAATTTGCATAATTGTATATTCCCATGTGTTTTTCACTACTTCTTCACTGCTATTTAATCTATTTCGTGTCCATGCATTTATATGATGAGCTTCATCAGAAATTAAAACAATCTTCCTATCTTTAAAATCTTCTAATGTAACTGAATTTTCACGAAACATATTTAATTGACTATGCAATCCTTGAATTGTAGTAAATATTATATTTATATCATATTCATTTGCTTGATCAAAATTCGAAACTTCCCTTATCTTGACTTCCATATCATCAAATTTTATTTTTTCATTAAACAAATATTTTTTTGTATTAGTATTTAAAAAATTTTCCCTTGTTTTTTCTATAATATTTGTGCTATTTACGAAAAATAAAAAATTTCTATATCCTTTAAAATAAAGGTATAGTATATTTGCTGCCATTAAAAGCGTCTTCCCAGAACCAGTAGCCATGTTAAATAAAAGATATATTGGTTTTTTTCTATTAGGATTTTCTTCAAAATAATGAATAAATCTTGATATTGCTTCAATTTGATAAGGTCTCAATTTAAAACGAGGATTTAGATTATTTTCAATGTACTTAGGAATATCTTTTTTTAAAAGTCCCATCTTTGAAAGAAAATCATATCCCTGACTTAATCTCTGTTTTTCATACATTCTCGTCACCACCATAAAATTCTTTATTCAGCTTCTTATCTCTTTCACTTATATTGTAAATAGCATCATCAATTTCGCTATAATTTACATAAAGGTCATTATAATCAAGCATATCAAGAAGAAGTTTTTTCTGTTCCTCTAATTTAAGAACCTTAAATTCTTCTATGTTTTCATCAAATAATCTTGGATCAACACTGTAACTTAAAAATCCGTTGTGTTTCATATCACCCCAAATGTTCAAAACTTCTTCTGTCGTTTTTACATCTCTTATTTTTTCTACATAAAATTCATTAAGCTTCGAAAGTTCCATATAAACAAAGTCACCGCCACCCTGCCAATCAACTTCTTTTGAAATACCTGTTTGATCGCCGCTTATAACATTTTTTAATCTATTAATAGCACTATCATTTCCATAATCAAGTTGTTCTATTCCAATATATTGACGGTTCATTTTATGAGCAACAGCACAAGTCGTTCCTGTTCCCATGAAAAAGTCTAAAACCAAGTCATCTTTCTTTGTAGCAATTTCAATAAGATATTTTATAAGTAATTCTGGTTTTTTACCATTTGGTAAATTTACATTGCCTTCTGGTCCTATTCCAAGAAAAGAAACATTTAGCCATAAATTGGTTAAAACTTCCGCTGGAACTTTTTTCCCATTTATTTCTTTAAATTTATCAGCAAAAAATGCAAGAGTTCTTCCATTATAACAATAAATTGGTGAATCATTTTCTCTTTCTATAACAAATACTTTATTACGTTCTTTTTTAGAAATATTTAATACTTGTTCAATCTTTTTTGAAGGCTTTTGTAATGTATTAAGACTTACTATTCTATCAGGATATTTATAAGCTAATTCACGTTTCATATGAAATCGAATAATTTTCCATGCAGGACCATATTTTTGTTTAAAATCCATCCAACTATTACAATTCTCTGCATCATAAATATATTTATCAAGACTAATTAACTCCCAATTTTGCGGTTCAGATTGAATGTTTGTTATTATATGAGAATAGTCTTCAGAATAATCAGATTCAATATATATAGTATTTCCTTTATATTTATTGCTTTTTCTGTAACCAACAACATATTCGCATACATTAACTGGGCATTCATTAATAGCTCTATAGCTGGCTGTAGTCCCGCTTTTTAAAGTAATAATTGGAAGTTTGTTTTCTCTTCCGAATATTTCATCCATTAATACCAATAAATAGCCTAATTCAATATGGTTTATTGAAACAAAAATACTCCCATCATCTTTTAATAATTCTCTAGCAATTTCCAACCTATTCTTCATAAAAGTAAGCCATGTGGAATGATTAAAGTTATCATTATATTTAAATTCATCATTTCCAGTGTTATATGGTGGATCAATATAAATAAGTTTAACTTTACCTTTAAATTCTTTTAACAAAGAATGAAGAACTAATAAATTATTTCCTTTAATAATTAAATTATCAGTTATCGTATCCTCAGGTAATCCTCTTTTTCTGTTTATTTCAGGATCTCTTCTAAAGTTTTCAAGATTCTTTTCGCCATCTTTATCTATTCTTTTGAAGTTTGTGAAAACTTTAGGTTCTAATAGTCTGTCTATCTCATCAGGTGCAAGAATCACATTATGAAAAATTTCTTTTCTCTTTTCATCGGCCTTTTCTTGCCCACCTTCAAGAATACAATCTTTATAAGGCCATACAAGAACAACCTCTTTGCTCTTTGCTAAATACTTTCCATCTTCATCAGCTAAACCAATTTTATTTTTAAAAGAAGTATATGAATCTGGAAGAAATTCTTTATTATCCACAAACTTAATAAATTTTTCTCTCTCAAACAACAGAACCCCATTAATATCCTTAAAAAAGTGCTCCTTTATTTTTTCATTCCTAAGTAGAAGTTTAATTAAATTTTCATCTGATTTCAGAACATACTCCATTACTTTGTTTTTTAAAATGTTCCCTTCATCATCTAGAAAAAAATTATCTTCTTTTAACGTTTTTTTCAGTTCTTCCATTAAAGTCATATTATCTCCTCCAATGTGTATTATTGTATTAGATTAAACTTTAAAAAACAAACAGGAATTTTATATTTCTTAATAAATATTTATATATTTGTAGTATATCGTAAAGCTTAAAAATTTCAACGTGGTAATACATCTTTTATTAAAATATAATCATCAGTAATAAATTAATTACCAAAAATCTAATATTGTTTATTTGATAATACTTTCAATTTGTTAATAACCAAGCTTATATCAATATTTCTTAATTCATTTATTTTATCTTTATACAATGATTGTAATGAAAGGGTTTCACAGGCAATATTAAAATCTTCTCTGTAAAATTCTTGTAAATTACCACTTTGAGACATTCCACTATGCTTAGCTCTAGCAATTAATAAGTAACCTCTAATTTGGTAATTCAAATCTTTTATTTCAGTTAATTTAAAATAGTAATTAAATAATTGTTCTTCTTCTTCAAGAGATAATTCTTTAATTAATTTTTCATATATTTCAACCCAATTTTCAATAAAGTTTTGTTAAGTTATATGATATTTGAATTTCATCTCCCCTTTGAGTTATCTTATATATAGCGAAAAACAAAATACCTCCGAATGTAAATGTCAATATATTTTTGTACAAAAAGTGGAATATAATTTTGTATAAAAAAATTACTAAGATGAATTTGAAGAACTGTTAAAATAATTAATTTTTGATTGTAATCTATATGAAGGGCCCTTTATAGATATAACGTGTGAATGATGCAACAATCTATCCAATATTGCATTAGCAATTGTAGCAGAACCAAATACTTCTGCCCAGTTAGAAAATGGCATATTCGTTGTTATTATAGTGCTATGTTTTTCATATCTTTTTGATATTAGCTGAAAGAATATATTTGAAGCATCAGCGTCTACTGGTAAATATCCTACTTCATCTATGATAAGCACTTTATATTTTGAAAAATGTTTCAATCTATTTTCTAAACGATTTTCTGCTAATGCCTTTTTTAATTGTGACATTAATTCTTGAAAATGAATAAAGTATGTTGAATATCTATGCCTAGCGCATTCTATTCCTATTGAGGTGGCAAGGTGTGTCTTGCCTACCCCAGGTGTTCCTACAAACAATATATTTTCAT
Organism: Caloramator sp.; assembly: GCA_026416875.1. Lineage (GTDB taxonomy): Bacteria > Bacillota > Clostridia > Clostridiales > Caloramatoraceae > Caloramator. Next base: position 8,740 of record JAOAEI010000003.1, on the reverse strand, counting down.
TGTTTTCTACAAATCTTAGGCTTTTTAAGTCAAGAATTTCTTGCTTATTTATGTTTGGTTGAAATTCAAAATCAAAATCATCAAGTTCCTTAAGAAATGGAAAGTTTGCTACTTTAACACATGCAAGTATTGCTTTTTCCTGCTTAGATTTTATTTCTAAATTACTCAATTCATATAGAGCATCTACAATGCTTTTTTCTCCAGAACTTATTAGATTTAAATATGTATCTATATTATTTTTTATATTATTTAATCCGAGTTCCTCTAAATTGTTTAATAATTTAACGTAATTACTCACTTTTTCACCTACCTCTGTAACAATCTATCTAACTCATAAAGATTATTTGAACATATATCTTCTATATCTTCCTTATTCTTGATAGCATTTTTCATCAATTCCCTATAATGTGAATCAAGATAATTTAATTTTTTATTACTTAAACTATGGACGCAAATTAATTCTGTGTTAAAATATATATGTAACTCATTTTCTATTACTTTAAGAGTTACAGTTTTATTTATATATTTTGCTGGGACTGAGTATTTATTTCCCTTGTAATATATCATAGAATCTTTATGAACAGTTGCCTTTTGTTCAAAGTTCATATAATTTTCTATGATACTATTATTAGGTAAAGGGGATAAATACTCCTTTTCTTTTTGGAATAGCAACATGGGCTGTATGCCTGTTGATTGATTTATTGATTGATTTACCTTTTTATTTATTTCCTTAATTATCTTTATCAATTCTTCTTCGTTTTCAAATTCATTATTATATGGCAATAGCCACTCAATAAATTTATTAGCTGCTTCTACCTTCCCTTTTGTATAGGAATGTCTAGGTTTGCATAAGCGTATTTTAAAACCAAAATCATCTGCAAATGCCTTTAGCTTATTATTTATCTTCCTCCCTTCACTTGTAATATCAACTATTGTTTTCATGTTATCAAAAAGTATCTCTTGAGGAACACCTCCTGTAGCTTTAAATGCTGATATTAAACACTCAATTACATCTTGTTGTGTTTTAGTCTTTCTATATTCAAAATGACAGTATCTTGAATATCCAAGTTTGTAATTAAAGACATTAACAATGAATTCTTCTCCGTGTTTTGAAATTAATTTTAGATTCTCTTTCCAATCTACTTGAGCTTGTTTACCTTCAGGAGTTTCAAATCTTGGATGACCACTTACTTTTTTATTAGGTTTTAATCCCTTTCTTTTCACATATTTATTGAAATTAGAATATGTTCCCATATCATATTTTTTAGAAACAAAGTATTCATATACACCTTTTACTGTGACCCCTTTTATTTGAAGTTTTGCTTTTATTTCATCATAGTATTTATCTAATTTACTTTGCTTTTTTCTTGTTTTTGGCTTTCCTTCATATCCTTCATAATACTTTTTAACAGTTCTTCTATCTATTCCAAATTCTCTTGCTAATTCTGAAAAATTAGGTTTTATCTTCATGGCTTTAAATATGTTAATTTGTCCTATTATATTTACCATCTTGGTATCCCTCCCAATCAGAAGGATACCAGAGGCATGGACAATTTTGAACATTTTTATTTTCCACTTTTCGCACATTTTTATTTTATCATTTACATCCGAAGGAGAGATGAAATTACGTCTTATTTATTTTATTCTACATATCCACTTACTTTCCTTCTTTTTGTGATATATTTTTTATCCAACTCCCATCGTCTCTAAGTTATTTCAACTTCAAAAAAGCAAAAAAGCCCTGATTTCTCAGAGCTTCTATCTATCGTATCAATACGTTGTTCAAATTTGGTGGAGGCGAGGGGAGTTGAACCCCTGTCCGAAGGCAGTGAAACCCAGGCATCTCCGAGCGCAGTCAGTGTTTTGACATTCCCTCCATCCGACTCCCACTGACAGGATTCGGACTTCAGTAGCTTCATAGATGCCGACCTATCGCAAAGCTTAGATAGGCCCGTTCCCCACTAGTCCACGCCCTATCCCAAGCCGTGGGCCTCTTGGGTAGGACGGCCGCCTTTAATTAGGCAGCTAAAGCTAAATTATCGTTTGCGTTTATTTTTAAGTCCCGGTTTTTAACGTGGTTCCGAGCACCACGACTCGCTTCCCGAATTCCTCCTACCCCCGTCGAAAGCCAAGACGCCCCCATAAGAGGTCACATTATATTATAGCAAGTTTTAAAGCAATTTTCAATGGAATTAGTATAGATTTTTTATCTTAAATTCCTTTTCAACTTCTCTTCTTGCGTCGCGTTTTGCAATATCTTCCCTCTTATCGTAAAGTTTTTTACCCTTTGCAAGGGCAAGTTCAACCTTAACTAATCCTCTTACAACATATAGCGATAAAGGTATTAAAGTGTATCCCTTTTGAGAAACCAAGCCTGCTAACCTTCTAATTTCAGATTTGTGCATTAAAAGCTTCTTAGGACGAAGGGGATCCCTATTGAAGATATTTCCCTTCTCATAAGGACTAATATGCATGTTATAAACAAAAATCTCACCATCAACAACTTCTGCGTAGCTGTCCTTGAGATTGGCTTTGCCTAATTTTACAGACTTAACTTCAGTTCCAAAAAGCTCAATTCCTGCTTCATAAGTTTCTTCTATGAAATAATCATGCCTTGCCTTTCTGTTTTCAGCTAAAATCCTTTTTTCAGTTTTCTTCATATCAACACCTCACAAAACCGGTATAGGTTACACTTTGATTCATCTTATATTATAACAGCTGTATTTGTAAATGCAATAAAAAAATAGGCACATATTGTGCCCTAATCCTCAACTAAAACAAAATCTATATTTCTGCTTTCTACATCAACCCTATGAACCTTAACTTTTACCTCGTCTCCAAGCCTATAAATCTTCCTAGTTTCTTCTCCAATTAATGCATAAAGGTTTTCATCAAATATATAGTAATCATCCATCATGCTATTAATATGAACTAATCCTTCAATGGTGTTAGGAAGCTCTACAAACATACCAAAGTGAGTTACAGAGGAAATTATACCCGTATAAATCTCCCCAATTCTTTCTGCCATGTATTCTGCCTTCTTTAAATCTTCTGTTTCCCTTTCTGCTTCATCCGCCAATCTTTCCATATCGCTTGACTGCTTTGCAGCCTTTTCTACAATTACCTTTAATTTTTCTATTCTGTTTTCATCGATTTTACCCTTTAAATATTCCTTTATTATCCTATGAATTATCAGATCCGGATATCTTCTTATCGGTGAGGTAAAATGGCAGTAATATTTCGAAGCCAAACCAAAATGTCCTGAACACTCAGGTGAATATCTGGCTTGTTTTAATGAACGCAAAAGAAGCATATCAACAATAGGCTGTTCCTTTTTACCCTTTGCGCTCTCTAAAACTTCCTGCAGCATTTTAGGATGGATATCCTTTGCAAACTTTACCTTATATCCTAAATTGTGAACAAATTCATTAAAATGCATTATCTTCTCGTAATCTGGGTCCTCATGAATTCTATAAACAAAGGGAATATTTGCCCAAAACATATGCTCTGCAATGGTTTCATTACAAACAATCATAAACTCCTCAATAATCCTGTTTGCTATATCCCTTTCGTAGGGTTTAACCTCAACTGGCTTTCCTTTTTCATCAAGGATAATCTTGCATTCTTCAAAGTCAAAATCCAAAGCTCCCCTTTGCATTCTTTTTCTATTTAAAATATTGCAAAGCTCCTCCATTGCTTTAAAGTCTTCATATAAGTAATCATATCTTTTTTTTAGGTCTGGATCATTATCCCTCAATATTTTTGTAACATCAGTATAGGTCATTCTTTCACATGTCTTTATGACGCTTTCGAATATTTCATAGTCAACAACTTTACCATTCTGATCGATTGTCATAACGCAGGATAAGGTTAATCTATCTACCCTCGGATTTAAACTACAAACTCCATTTGATAACTTTTTAGGTAGCATTGGAATTACTCTATCTACAAGATATACGCTTGTTCCTCTTTTTAAAGCTTCTTTATCTAAAGGTGACTTTTCTTTAACATAATATGTAACATCTGCAATATGAACACCAAGTTTAAATTTACCATCAGAAAGTCTTTCTATTGATACTGCATCATCCAGATCCTTTGCGTCTTCTCCGTCAATCGTTACAATTTTTAAGTGTCTTAGATCCCTTCTTCTTTTAATCTCCTTTTCAGGTATTTCATCCGGTATAGCATTTGCATATTCTTCAACTTCTTTAGGAAATTCCTCTGGAAGATTATATTTTTTAATAATCGACAAAATATCAATACCAGGTTTGTTTTTATTCCCTAATACTTCTATAATCTTACCCTCAGGATTTCTTCTTTTTTCGGGCCATTTTGTGACTTCCACTATAACCTTATCGCCGTTTTTTGCACCGTTAAAATTCGATTTAGAAATAAATATATCCTGATATATCCTCTTATCGTCAGGGACAACGAAGCCAAAATAACTATTCTTCTCAAAGGATCCAACAACCCTTGTATTTGCTCTTTTTAGTATTTTAATTATTTCGCCCTCGGCAGTTTTAGTCGGCGTTGCAGCTTTAATAATTCTTGCTACAACCCTGTCGTTGTGCATAGCCCCGTTGATATTTTCAGCTGCAATAAAAATATCCATTAACTTTTCATCGTCGGGAATTACAAAGCCATATCCCTTTTGATGTCCCTGTAATTTCCCGATAACTAAATTCATCTTTTCTGGAAGAGCATATTTTTCTTTGTTTGTTTTAAAAATTAGCCCCTCCTCCTCCATCTCATCGATAACCGAGAAAAATTCACCAATTTGTTTTCTGTCGATGTCAAAGGCCTTTACAAGTTCTTCAGCCGACATCGGCCTATAGCTATCGCTTCTTAAAAATTCTAAAATAGCCTCTTTGATTTTGCTCATCTGATCACTCCTTACAACCCCAATTCTTCTGCTATCTCCTTCATAGCATCAATAGATAAACTTAAAAAGTCTTCTAGAGAAATGCCAATCTCCTCAATCGATCTTATTTGTTCCCTGTTAGCCCCCTTTGCAAAGTCCTTTTTCTTCATCTTCTTAATAACTGAATCTACCGTTAAGCTTTCTAATTTTTTATCCGGTAATACAAGAGCTGAAGCTGTAATAAGTCCTGTTACAGGGTCAGATGCCCACAGAGCTTTATCAAGAAGGCTTAATCTTGGCAGACCGTGAACCTCATTATGAACCTTAACGGCATAAACTAAATCATCAGGATACCCTAAATTTTTTAATATTTCTGCCCCTACTATGCTATGTTTTTCAGGAATATCATATGTTTCTTCATAGTCGATATCATGAACTAATCCGCAGATTCCCCACTTTAATTCATCTTCACCTAATTTTTTTGCAAGGGATTTCATTACTGCTTCAACAGCAAGCATGTGTTTTATAAGATTTTCATTTTTTACCCTTTCCTTAACCTGTAAAAAAGCCAAACTTCTATCCATTATAACCCCTCCTAAGTATTTTTTGACAATTAAGCTTTTTTATACATATAAAAAAGCTTAAATTAAAGACCTGCTTTCGCAGGTCCTTAATTATTTTATTAAGTTCAATAATATTCCACCAAATTTTGCAAACAGTGGTGCAAATACAAGGGAAACAATTGTCATAAGCTTAATTAAAATATTCATTGCTGGTCCTGCAGTATCCTTAAAAGGATCGCCTACAGTATCTCCAACAACTGCTGCCTTGTGGGCAAAGCTACCCTTTCCTCCATGTTCACCTGTTTCAATATACTTCTTAGCATTATCCCATGCTCCGCCGGCATTAGCCATTAGGATTGCAACTAGAACACCTGATACAAGTGAACCGGCAAGAAGTCCTCCTAAAGCCTCTGCACCAAGCAGTAACCCTACTAAAAGCGGAACAACAACAGCTAAAACTCCTGGAAGAACCATCTCTTTAAGTGCTGCAGCTGTTGAAATATCAACACAAGTTTTATAATCTGGCTTTGCCTTTCCTTCCATAAGGCCAGGTATAGTCTTAAATTGTCTTCTAACTTCTTCTATCATGTGATTTGCTGCTTTTCCAACAGCCTCCATTGCCAATGCACCAAAGAAATATGGTAAGACACCACCAATTAAAAGTCCAACTAATGTCATTGGGTTTAAAAGGTCAATTGCCTTTAATTGAACTGCCTGTGAATATGAAGCAAATAATGCAAGGGCTGTTAAAGCAGCTGAACCTATAGCAAAACCCTTTCCAATCGCTGCTGTTGTGTTTCCTACGGAGTCTAAAGTATCAGTAATCTTTCTAACTTCCTTTGGAAGTTCTGACATCTCAGCAATTCCGCCTGCATTGTCAGCTATTGGGCCATATGCGTCAACTGCAACTGTCATACCTGTAGTTGAAAGCATACCTAAAGCAGCAAGTGATATTCCGTAAAGTCCAGCTAAAACATTTTGGCTTGAACCATATCCTCCCATTATAAAGAAGGCAAGGATTGTTGCAAAAGCTATAAATACAACAGGTAAAACAGCAGAATACATACCTACAGCTAGACCTGAAATTATTGTTGTTGCAGGTCCTGTTTCAGATTGTTTTGCAATCTTTTTAACGTGACTATAGTCAGCTGAAGTATACATTTCTGTAAATTGACCTATTAAAACTCCAACTATTAAGCCAGCTGTTATTGCAAAAAATGCTCTGTAATCTCCAAAAACAGTTTTGCTTAATATTGCAGAAGCGATTATAACTAATATACTGCTTACATAGGTTCCATTTTTAAGAGCCTTTTGGGGATTAGAGTTTTCATCTCCTTTAACAAATAAAGAACCAATAATTGAAGCAACAATACCTACTGCTGCTAATATCAATGGGAATATTATACCTCTATTATCATTAAAAACTATTGCTCCTAATGTAAGTGCTGAAATTATTGATCCTACATAGGATTCAAAAAGGTCAGCACCCATACCAGCAACGTCTCCAACGTTGTCTCCAACGTTGTCTGCAATAACTGCTGGGTTTCTTGGGTCGTCTTCTGGAATCCCAGCTTCAACCTTTCCAACAAGGTCAGCACCAACATCGGCAGCCTTTGTATAAATTCCTCCACCAACACGGGCAAAAAGGGCAATTGAGCTGGCACCAAGACCAAAACCTGTAACAATGTTAGCATCTTTAAAAATCATATAAAGTGCACCTACTCCTAAAAGCCCAAGACCTACTACGCTCATACCCATTACTGCCCCACCTGAAAAGGCAATTTCAAGGGCTTTGTTTTGACCTGTTCTTGCAGCATTAGCTGTTCTAACATTTGCCTTTGTAGCAACCTGCATTCCGAAAAATCCTGCTAGGATTGAAAATAAAGCACCAAATATAAAGCATAGTGCTGTTAGCCAGTTTATAAAAAATCCAAGAACTAAAAATACAACTATGATAAATATTGATAATGACTTATATTCCCTCATTAAGAAGGCCATAGCACCTTCATGTATGTAGCTGGCAATTTCCTTCATTCTGTCAGTTCCTGCATCTGCCTTTGAAATCTTATTTGATAGGTATAAAGCAAATAAGAGAGCAATTATACCTGCAATTGGCGCTAAAACAATATTCATTATTGTACCCCCTTTGTGAATATTATTTGCCTGTTAAATATACTAAAAGCATTGATGTAATAACAAAAAGAATCATGGCAAATACAGTAAGTTTTCTTAGCTTACCTTCAATAGTTCTTCCTTTATTTTTGCCAAAGAAAGTTTCTGCACCACCTGATATTGCAGTTGATAATCCATAAGTTTTAGCAGGCTGACCTAAAACTGTAGCTATTATTATTAAACTTACAATTACATGGACAATAATAACAAATGTTTTCACCTAAAGCACCTCCTTATTAGAATCAATTCATAATTCATATTTTAACATATAAAATAAATAAATACAATCATAATCATATATCATAATTGTTTTATGTGCTATTATAAATTATAAGCTAAAGGGCTTTGCCCTTTAGCTTATCTAGGGGTACAATAATGTAAGTTATTATCTTTTTACATTATAGAAAGCCTTTGAACCAAGATATTCAGCAACTTCTCCAAGTTCATATTCAATTCTTAACAATTGGTTGTATTTTGCAACTCTGTCTGTTCTTGCTGGAGCACCTGTCTTAATTTGTCCTGCATTAACTGCTACAACAAGATCAGAAATTGTCGTATCTTCGCTTTCACCTGATCTATGGGATACAACTGCTGTATATCCTGCTCTTTCTGCCATTTTTATCGCTTCTAATGTTTCAGTTAATGTTCCTATTTGGTTGAGCTTTATAAGGATTGAGTTAGCAACCCCCATCTTAATTCCTCTTTCAAGTCTCTTAGTATTTGTAACGAATAAATCGTCACCAACTAATTGAATCTTCTTACCCAATCTTTCTGTTAATAGTTTCCATCCATCCCAGTCTTCTTCTGAAAGTCCATCTTCAAGGGAAACAATTGGATACTTATTTACTAAGTCTTCCCAGAATGCCACCATTTCTTCTGCTGTTAAAACTCTTCCTTCTCCTTCAAGGTGATACTTTCCATCTTCTTTATAAAGTTCTGTTGCAGCGGCATCGATAGCTATTGCTATTTGTTCTCCTGGTTTGTATCCAGCAGCTTCAATAGCTTCTATTATAACTTGAATAGCCTCTTCATTTGACTTAAGATTTGGAGCAAATCCACCTTCATCGCCTATTGCTGTATTGTATCCTTTATTTGATAAAGTCTTCTTAAGTGAATGATAAACTTCAGCACACCATCTTAAAGC
>JAOAEI010000039.1 GCA_026416875.1 Caloramator sp. | reverse complement strand
ACCTTATTCATAGGAACACCTTCCCTTACCCCTTTAAAAATTCTATAGCCCCTTTGAAAAATCTAATCCCGTCATCACATCCTAAAAGGCTTGATGAAGCTCTTTCTGGGTGGGGCATAAGGCCTAAGACGTTTCCTTTATCGTTAATAATTCCTGCAATATCCTCTACAGAGCCATTAGGATTATTTTTATATCTAAAAACTATTTGGCCCTTTTCCTTTAATATTTTCAAACCATCTTCGTCTATAAAGTAGTTTCCTTCCCCATGGGCTATTGGGAAATTAACAACCTCCCCTTTTTCATAAAGCCTTGTAAAGGGGGTTGTGTTGTTTTCAACTATAAGATGGCAGTCGCTGCATATAAACTTTAAGTTCTTATTCCTTAAAAGGGCCCCTGGCAAAAGCTTTAATTCAGTCAGTATCTGAAACCCGTTGCAAATGCCAAGGATTAAATTGCCTTTTTCAGAAAACTCATATATACCCTCTAAAACCTTTGCAAATCTTGCAATGGCGCCGCATCTTAAATAATCCCCATAGGAAAATCCGCCGGGTAACACCAAAAGGTCAACATCAATTTTCCCCTCATCATGCCAAATGTATTTCACATCGACATCCAATGCCTTTAAAACATCAAATACATCCTTATCGCAATTTGATCCTGGAAAAACAACAACCCCTGCCTTCATAATCACACCTCAAATCTAAAGGTATATGTTTCTATAACCGGGTTTATAAGAAGCTTTTCACACATATCCTTTATTATCCTTTCAGCTTCCTCAATATCCATATCTTTTAGTTCAACTTCAATATGCTTTCCGATTCTAACCTTCTCAACATCAAAGCCAAGCTTTAAAAGTCCTTCTTTAACCGCTGATCCCTGTGGATCCAATATGCTTTCCTTCAATGTAACATCGATTAGAGCCTTCATTTTATCTCTCCTTTCATTCTTTTTAATATTTCTTTGTATCCTTCAATGACGTTTCCAAGGTCCCGTCTGAACCTGTCCTTATCAAGCTTTTCCTTAGTATTTTTATCCCATAATCTGCAGGTATCCGGCGAAATCTCATCGGCAAGGAGAATTTCTCCCTTAAATCTTCCAAACTCCAGCTTAAAATCGATAAGGTCTATTCCTATTCCATCGAAAAACTCCTTAAGAATCATGTTAACTTTCCCTGCACAGTCATAGATTTTTTTAAGTTCCTCAAAGGTTGTAATCCCTAGTGCTACCGCATGATAGTCGTTTATTAAAGGGTCACCAAGTTTGTCGTTTTTATAGCAAATTTCAAAGACTGTTGTGTTAAGCCTTGTTCCCTCTTCAATTCCAAGTCTCTTTGCCATGCTTCCTGCTGCAACGTTTCTTACTATAACCTCAAGGGCAATTATCTGGACCTTTTTAAGAAGCTGCTGCCTTTCATCGATTTGCTTTATAAAGTGACTTTTTACTCCTTTGCTTTCTAGAAGTTCAAATAGAATTGAAGATATGGTGTTGTTTAATACTCCCTTTTCAACAATTTGAGCCCTTTTTTGTCCATTAAAGGCTGTAGCATCATCCTTATAGTAGGCTATTATTTTGTCCTCATCCTCCGTCCTATAAATTATTTTTGCCTTGCCTTCATAGAGCTTTTCTAACCTTTCCATAAACACTCCTCCTAAAAAATAATACCCTTTTTGACCATGGAAGAGTCAAAAAGGGTATATATCTCCCTAAAAAAGGGAATAACCTATCGACTCATCCATAGTCGGACAGTTTACGGCTGCCCGGTAGAGACTCTAGGGCCATATCCCCCAGATTATATGGATGATCCTTTATTCATTTCTAATTTTATATTAGAATATATCCTTAAATATGTCAAACATTTTTTGTTTAATTTCGTTATATAACGAATTTTTATTTATTTTTAATTATTTAATTTCTTCCATGGCTATCTTACAATGTTTACCGGGCATAGTTTTCCGCACATGGTGCAGTATTTATTTTCATCCCTTTTATACATCCTCATCTTTTCCTCATCTATACCCCATTTAAACATATCCTGCCAGTTCATCTCTGCCCTTGCTCTGCTCATTTTATAATCCCTTTCAAGGGATTTTTTAAACCCCTTAGCAAGATTAGCAGAATGGGCCGCAAGCTTAAAGGCAATTATTCCTTCTTTAACATCCTCTATGCTTGGAAGCCTCAAATGTTCAGCAGGAGTTACATAGCATAAAAAGTCAGCACCATTTAGGGCTGCAATCAGCGCCCCCATAGCTCCCGTTATATGGTCATATCCTGCACCTATGTCGGTAGTCAAGGGCCCTAAGACATAAAAGGGTGCCCCATGGCATAGCTTTTTCTCAAGGACCATGTTTGCTGCAATTTCATTTGCCCTCATGTGGCCGGGACCCTCTATCATAACCTGGACTCCCTTTTCCCATGCCCTTTTTGTAAGCTCACCTAAATTTATAAGCTCCTCAATCTGAAGGGCATCGGTGGCATCGAATATACATCCTGGCCTTAAAGAGTCACCAAGGCTTAGGATTACATCATGCTTTTTGCAAATATCTAAAATATCATCGTAGTATTCAAATAAAGGATTTTCCCTGTTATTTTTAACCATCCAGCTATAAATCATTCCACCGCCGCGGGATACTATTTTCATCATCCTTCCATTTTCTTTAAATCTATCTAATGTTCTTCTTGTTATACCGGCATGAAGGGTAAAAAAGTCCACCCCCTCCTCCGCCTGCATCTCTATAAGCTCAAGTATCTGCTTTGCTTCAACCTCTGTAAAATCGTCATGAAGTATTGCAATATCATATATTGGAACTGTCCCTACTATAAAATCATAGTTTTTTAAAAGATAATTTCTAAATTCCTTTGAATTTTTACCGCTGGATAGGTCCATAACCGATTCAACTTCGTATTTTTTGCAAAGCTCCAGTTTTTCAATTTCCTCTTTAAAATCACCGCATTCGCTGGATACGCCTATATTAACGTTTATCTTAACCTTTGTTCCATCTCCAATTGCAAAATATCTTGACCTTTTTCTATTTTTATTTGCAGGAATTACAACCCTTCCCTTTGCTATATTTTCTATAAAAATTTTTTCATCCATCTCCTCACATTCTAGAGCGATTTTCATCTCCTCCGTTAATATTCCTTCCCTAGCATAATCCATTTGAGTTTTCATCCCTATCCCTCCAGTTGTTTAGCTTGTTAACAACAGCCTTTATTTTCCCTTCTATATCATCAGATGCCACTATTTCGCTTACCATTGCTATACACCTTGCTCCCCTTTTTAAGACTTCCTCCATATTGTTTTCCTTTATTCCGCCTATTGTAACAAAGGGGATTTTGCTTTCCTTAACTGCTATATCCAAATATTCAAACCCTACAGGATCGCACACATCCTCCTTAGTAAAAGTTTTAAAGATAGGGCCAACACCAATGTAGTCTGCTCCAATCCTATGGGCATCGTAAAGCTGCTCCCTTGAATGGGTAGAAAGGCCTATTATAAATTCCCCTCCTAAAAAGTCCCTAACCCTCTCTAGCGGATAATCATCCTGTCCTATGTGAACTCCATCGGCTGAAACCATCTTTGCAATTTCAATATTATCGTTTATTATAAATATGCACCCGTAATCTAATGTCATTTGTCTTATCTTTTCGCACTCTAAGAGTTTTTCTCTTAGGGTCTTTTTCTTTTCTCTGTATTGGATTATCTTTACCCCTGACTTTAGCATTCTTTCTACTACCTCTATGTTGCTCCTGCCTTTTGATAGAGCCTCTCCTGTAATACAATAAAGGGTATAATCCTTAAAAAGCTTTAATTTTTCCTCCTTCATCCTATCACCATCCTTAAAACTTCATCTGCCTGTAGACTTGCAACGGCGCAAACCTTAGGTGCAAGGGGGCTAAAATCCTTTATAGACTTTTTAAAATCTCCAACAATAGAATAGCTTTCTCCCCGCCTTACTTTTATCTCATCTCCAAACCCAGCAATGCCTGATGCTGAAACAATCTTTATTTTATTTTCAATGCAAAATTCAAAGATTAGCCTTTTATATTCATCCCCATCAACCGCCTCCAAAACTACATCCGCCTGTTTTAAAAGTGCTATGTTATCTTTAGTTATTTTAAAATTTAAAGTCTCTACTAAAACTTCATCATTAATCCTTAAAAGGTTTTCCTTTAGAGCCTCCGTCTTTTTCATTCCAACCTGATCTAAATAAAAATCCTGCCTGTTTAAATTTTTAAGCTCAACTATATCAAAATCTATAAGCGTTATCTTTAAAAATCCAGTTCTAACTAGTGCCTTTGCAGCATTAGAGCCTAATCCTCCACAGCCAACTATAAAAATATTTGTTTTTTGTATTTTTTCTATTTCATCCATTGAAAGATAATTTAAGAGAATATCTTTGAATTTCATATCATCACCCAATTGGTAAATTCTGCGTTGTATCCCTTTGACTTTATCGATAGAAGTATTTCATCTACTGTCCTATCATCTGATATTTCAAACTGCTTTGGCGATGGATTATCCCTTGCATATCCTCCAACTCCAGTTCTAGACTCCGCCGACATTTTTGTAACACCAAGACCTATTAGATTGTCCCTAAGTTCTTTGCCTTCCCTTGTTGAAATATTGATCCCTATATTTTTCAATAATAGTCTTGTGTAAACTATAAACTTTACAAACTGCAAATCATCAACCTTTGTATAGCAAAAATTCATCCCCTCAAAGGGCCTTATCCTTGGAAAGGATATAGAAAGCTCTATTTTAGGATATTTCTTAAGAAGATATTTACCGTGCATAATCGTCAAAAATACATCCCTTTTAAAATCGGTTGAAAGTCCTAAAAGGCAGCCTATGTTTATTTCCCTAACCCCTGACCTTATCGCCTCTTCAATTGCGTTTAATCTCCTATAAAAATCCCTTTTTCTTCCTATAAGATGGACAGCTTCATATGTATTTAAATCGTAAGTCTCTTGGTATAGGGTAACTCCAACTAGGCCCTCCTCTACAAGCTCCCTATAACCTTCAAAGGTCAAAGGCCCTGTTTCAATCAAAATTTCAGGAAAAAATCTTTTAGCAATTTTAAGGGCTGATTTTAAATATTCAAAACCTTCCTTTGTATCATCCTCGCCTGTTAAGAGCAATATGCTGTTAAACCCCTTTTTCTTTATTGCCCTCATCTCCTCCTCAACTTCATCTAAGCTAAGCCTTCTTCTTTCTATTTTGTTTAAACATGAATAGCCACAATAGATGCAGCCTGAGGAGCAGTAATTTGAAATATAAAGGGGAATATATAAAAATATGTTTTTACCAAAATAAGCCTCTGTAATTCTTCTTGCCTCCCTCGCAGCCATTTCTAAAACATCTAAATCATCGCAGTTTAAAAGTTTAATAAAGTCTACATCCGATAAATCCTCCTTGGACAAAATATCAATTGCTTCATCCTTTGTAGGCTCTTTTATATTCTCCTCATAAAGCTTACTCATCTCCTCAAGGTTAAACATATCAAACACCCCTTAAAAACCCCGTTAAAGGTGATGATGCATCAGCATATTCCTTTTCCTTTAAAATCCCTATTTCAAAGGCCATCCTTCCTGAATCTATCGCCATTTTAAAGGCCTTTGCCATTTTAACAGGGTCCTTTGCCGTTGCTATGGCTGTATTTATAAGGCAGGCCTCTGCACCGAGTTCCATTGCCTCTGCTGCATGGGAGGGCCTTCCTATTCCAGCATCAACTATAACTGGAATTTTGATTTCATTTATTATTGCCTTTAATAGCTCCTTTGCCACTATTCCCTTGTTTGTCCCAATAGGTGAGCCAAGTGGCATTACTGCACTAACTCCGATATCTTCAAGTTTTTTAGCAACGACAAGGTCCGGCGATATATAAGGAAATACTTCAAAACCTTCTTTAACTAAAATCTCGCAGGCCTTAATAGTCTCCTCATTATCAGGCAAAAGATATTTAGTATCCGCCTCTATTTCTACCTTTATCCAATTGGAGTTTGTAAGCTCCCTTCCTATTAAAGCTATCTTTACAGCCTCCCTGTGGTCCCTTGCCCCAGATGTGTTTACCATTATTACGGTCTCCTTTGGAATATAATCTAGTATATTTTCTCTAATTCCGTTTTTATTTGCCCTTCTCACAGCAACAGTAACTACATCTATTTGTGCCTCCTTAATTATATCCCTTATTATTTCATAGTTTGGGAGCTTGCCTGTCCCTACAAAAAGCCTTGAACTAATAGTTTTTCCTCCAATTACAAAGGACACATTAACCACCTCCAACAAAACTTACAACTTCTAAATAATCCTCTTCTTTTAAGTAGACTTCATCCCACAGCTCCCGCTTTAGGATGTTGCCATTGAGCAAAACAACAACCTTTTCCCTATCATATCCCTCCCTTTTTAAAAGCTCTGAAATCGTCCCTTTAAAACTAACTTTTTCATCGTTTAAATATGCCATTATCTCCCTCCTAAAAAAATTGCACTACCCCAGCGTAAAGGTAGTGCAAAAAAGCACTACCCAGCAAAAGAGTAGTGCAAGTTTCCCTCCACTTCCCTACGCTGGTATAACCCAGATCAGGTTCAAAGGGTCTAAGGTTTCATCGGACCTTACTCTCAGATGGCCTCGTCCATCTCCCCCAGTGTCTCCTATTTACTTTTCTAAGATAATTATAGAACACAAAAACACAAAATGTAAATATGTTTTTCCCTATACTCTACTAAGAGTAGTAGAGGTGCTAAGGATTACCCAGTCTATAAAACTTAAGGGAGCTGTTACAAAAAATCTATAAAATGATGGAACATAAATCATAGTTAATAAGGAAGCAAAGGAGAACAAAGCCGCTAAGTTTATATATAAAGATGGTTTTGTATCTTTGTTGTGCCTAAAATCATATACATTTACTATATGGGCTAACACCAAATTAGAAAAGGCTAAAGTCCTTGCCCTTGCTGGACTTAATCCTAAAAATAATGAACCTTGGAAAAGCAAAGCAGTAGTAAGTCCCATGCCTGCTCCCCTTAAAGCTATTTCCTTAGCAAGGCTTTTATCTATCAGCTTATCATTTGAAATATATTCCTGCTTATCAAGGGGAACACTATATGTATCCTCCATAGCAAGGGTGGCTCCTAGTATAGTCTCTGCAATTACATTAAGCCAAAGAAGTTGAACAGCCATAAAGGGCATACTTCCGAACATTAAAGAGGTTAAAGTTATTGTAATAACTTCTCCTAAACTTCCAACAAGAAGATACTTCATAATATTTCTTATCTTATAGGATACGTTTCTGCTTTCTTCTATTGCATTTACTATGGTAGCAAAATTATCGTCCACCAACGTAATAGACGCCACATCCTTTGCTACATCACTTCCACAACGCCCCATAGCAATCCCGATATTTGCCTCCTTAATAGCTGGAGCATCATTAACCCCATCTCCTGTCATGGCAACTACATAACCCCTTCTTTTAAATGCCTTTACTATTCTATACTTTTGTTCTGGAGAAGTTCTTGCAAAAATAGCAATATCCTTGATCACCTCGTCGAGCTCACTATCGCTCATGCCTTCAAGCTCAGTCCCTGAAACTACTCGCCCGTCTGTCAAAAGTCCAAGCTGTCTTCCTATGGCTGCTGCAGTTGTCTTGTTATCACCGGTTATCATAACCACCTTAATACCTGCTCTGCGGCATTTCATAATCGCCTCAATTACTCCATCCCTTGGTGGGTCCTCCATTGCAACTAAACCCATAAACACAAAATTATGCTCAAGATCAACATCCTTAGAAACTTTTTTGTAGCCAAAGGCAATTACCCTCAAGGCATTTTCACCTAAACTGTCACAAATAGATTGGACTCTTTCTTTATCGGAGGAGGTAAAAAGCCTTTCAATACCATTGTCATAAATAAGACTACATTTTTTGGATATGCTACTAAAGGCTCCTTTACAAAAGGCTAGCTTTTCTTTGTCATCCTTAACTAGAACCGTCATGTAGCGCCTATTGCTGTCAAAGGGAATTTCATGAAGCCGTTTATATCTACTGCGGATATCACCAACATCAATTTTGTATTTATAAGCCAAAGTAAGAAGCGCTCCTTCTGTTGGGTCACCCTCTACAGACCATTTGTTATCCGTCTTTTTTAGATTTGCATTGTTGCATAAAATACCAGCTATTATAATTTTACTAAGAATGTAGTCATCAGCTTCTTTATCTTCTGATATGACTTCTCCCTCCGGGCTATATCCCGAACCTGTAACATTATAGAATTTTCCGCTTGCATAAATTTTTTTAACCGTCATCTGATTCATCGTTAAAGTTCCCGTCTTATCGCAGCAGATAACATTTACAGAGCTTAATCCCTCAACTGCGGTTAATTTTCTAACTATAACGTTATGCCTTGCCAGCTTTTGAACGCTAAGGGCCATTGTCACAGTAAGAACAGCCGGCAAACTTTCTGGAATAGCTCCGATAGAAAAACCAACGGCATTGGTCAATATCTGTTGAAGGGTTCTTCCTGTTAATAGTCCTATCCCGCCTACCAAAAAGCATACTACAAGGCACAGCCTAGTTATTTTATTTACAAAACTATGCATTTTAATCTGAAGGGGAGTAAGCTCCCCTGATATACTTTGAAGTATTGAGGCTATTTTCCCAAGTTCAGTTTTCATTCCGGTTGCCACAACGACAGCCTTAGCTCTTCCGGATAAAACGCTAGAGCCCATAAAGAGCATATTCGTTCTTTCAGTTAAAACAACATTTTCCTCGCAGATATCAGAAGACTTTTCTATTGGTGTGCTCTCTCCGTTTAGTGACGCTTCGGAGGTTTTTAAATCGAAGCATTCTATAATTCTTGCATCTGCAGGAACCTTATCCCCAGCCTCAAGATAAATTATATCTCCTGGAACCAGTTGCTTTGCATCTACCCTTTGGAGGGTTCCTGACCTTAGAACTTTTGCCTTATCCACCATCATATCCTTTAGAGCATAAATTGAGTTTTCAGCCTTGTATTGCTGAATAATCGACAGTGCCGTTTCAAGAAGGACTATTCCTCCAATTGCTATAGCCTCTGGAATCTGTCCTATAAGGGCAGATAAAATACCAACTCCTATAAGTAGCCTTGTTGAAAAATCGTTTAAACCTTCTATAATCCTTATAAGGACAGATTTTCTTTTCTTTTCAGACAAAACGTTTAGGCCGTATTCTTTTAGCCTTCTTTCTACCTCTTTAGTAGAAAGTCCATTATTAAAATCTGTGTTTAAAAGGGCTTCTATTTCATTAATGCTATAGGAATGGTATAGGATGTTGCTTTCATTATGTTTTTTTATAGCCCTGTAGCCTTCTAATTTCAGGCAGATTTACGGCTAATGGCTGTGAAAACTCCTCTTTATAATTCTTAACTTGTTGTGTAGAGAAATTCTCCCTATTGCTTTTCTTTACAAAATTAAATATTAATTCTTTTATGCCCTCCTCTGAAGCTACATCTTCGTCGTATATTATAAGTAGCTTTCCCGTCAGGGGGTTAGCCTCTGAGTGAATAACCCCTTGAATAGATAATGAAAAATTCCTTACCTGGTTACACATAGGGGGATTTCTGTATATGGAATTTATACGGAATCTAAATCTTTTGTATAAAGCGTTGATGTTTAATTTTGCTGAGGAATTTTGATGATACATGCCTACACCACCCATAAATTCTTAATAAGACTGCTAAATTCAATTCTCCCCCAATTTTTTTAAATTATACTTTTAAAAAATAACATAAATTTAACATAGATTAAAAAAACACATAAAGAACTTTTTATATACTAAACATGGACGAAAAAATAAAGGGAGAGGTGCTGAAATGAAAAGAAATGTTATCTATTTACAAAGCTTTTTAGATAACATTGAAAAAAGATGTTTGAATATTATAGATGAAAACATAGAAAATTATTTTTTAAACATATTTAAGGCTGCTCTAGCCTATGCTACCTTAGTTTCTAAGGATTTTAAGTCCCATAACAAAACTAATTTTGAAAACATGGTTATTTCAGATAAGGAAATATTTGAGTTAATAAATAGCATTAATAAGAAGCTTTTAAATGAAATCGAATCTAACTTTAGTATAATACTAAATAAAGAGGATAATTTTTCACCTAATATAAAAGTAGATAGTTTATGCATCGATAATCTTGTAGAGAGACTTTCTATAACCTATGAAATCACTAAAAAAGCACAAAATTTGATAGACTCAAATATATCAAATATTATTTCTTTATGGACTAAAAACCCAGTTTCTTCCTATATTGTAGGAAAATTAGATTTTGGTAAGATATTGCTAGGCAAAAATTCCGTTGATAATTTAACCCAATATAATAGAGAGAGGATATACAATACAATAAAAGGCTTAATAGAAAATCTAAAAACGGAATTAAGAATACAACTTATAAATAACACATTAAATATTTTAAATGAAATTTACGAGGACATGGATTATAAAGAGGATATAGCTTAAAACACCTTTAAAGGAAAAAATTCACCTTTAAAGGTGTATTTTTTTGTAATAAAACATAACAACTTGGGCAAAATACTTTAAAAAGATTAGAGGGAGGGATAGCATGAGCGAAGTAAATAATACCAATGATTTTGAAAAGAGGATATCAAAGGAAATAAATGACCTTCATGCAAAATACGATATGCTGTCAAAGGAAGTTGAAAAGCTTAATAAAAACGATGAAGCTCTAAAGGAGAGCATAAGTCATATAAATTCAAATTTTGAAAAGCTAAATAATAACCTCGAAGCCATATTAAGCAAAATTGAAACGATTCCTCATATCAATGTAGAAGAAATAAAGCAGCCTAAGGAAAAGGTAAGCGTAGGAAGACGTGTTGGGCGCTCCCTCAGAAGGCTTGTTGTTGGGACCGTTGGTGTAATTTTAGATGTTAAAGATAAAACTACGGAAGGAATTGCAAATATAAGGGAGGGCTTTGAGGATATCATCGCAGAGGCACAATATAATAATAGAAAAAAGCGAATGGTGGCAGCTGAAGAATAATGTGTGCCTATAAGATAAGCTTGGAAAAGGTTTTTTCAATTCCAGGAAGGGTTCGCTTTAAATCTAAAGAGTTAATAGGCAACAAACCTTTAGCGGCTTCCTTAGAATTAAATCTTAAGAAAATAAACGCTATAAAAAACTACAAAATAAATATATATTCCGGAAGCATATTAATCATATATGATGAAATTTCCTCCAGTGAAAATGAGCTAATAAGTTATATACAATATGTTGATAATATAAATGAAGCATATCCTCCAAATTTCATTAACAAAAGTATTATAGACTCATTTAATCCAATTAAGCTATTTAAAAAGGGATATCTTCGCTTTTTTATATTAGGTTTTGTTGTTTCTACTGCCCTTATTGGTTTTGGATATGGGTTAGGCAGCGTATTATCTGCTCTAATTCTTTGCTATCCAGCTTTTTTGTGTTTAACACATGATTTAGGCTACATTTATACCTTTAACAAGCTTTTTTATTACAAAGTTTATGTAAAAAATTTTTCTCAATCTCAAAGGCTCTCTAACTTAAAAAACGTTTTTATCAGCGATGAAGTGATTATGGATGAAAACACTTTACAAATTAAGGGTGCAACACCAGCTAAATCAAAATTGCAACCTTTATCTTTACTCAAAAATTCAAAGGATTTAATCTCTAAGGACTGTTATGATTTAGTTTTTTCTTTAAGGGAAATTGGCATAAACAATATTTATTTTGTAAAAACAACAGAGGATAAGAATAAAGAAGAACATAAAAGGATTGCCGAAGTTTTAGGAATAGCATATTTAGATAGCCATCAAAAAATATCTGAAACGACATCTTTAATCTATGAAAAAAATCCTATAAATATAAATAACCTTATATTGATCAAATTAAATAAAAACGACAGTTTAAACCATCAGGCAGACATAATTGTATATAATCTATCTTCTATTCCATTTTTAATGGAAGAAGTATATTACTGCGAAGAAATAATAAAAAGAACACAGGCAATTTTAACGGCGGAACGCATATTTGAAATATTCTTGCTCACCATAAAGTTATACACTTCACCTTTTATTGCTTTGTCTTTTTATTTTCTCGACTTAATATGGTCAACTACTTATTTAAAAAACAAAATATATTCTATAAAAGGAGTTAAGGTATGAGGACTAATGTTGCTGTTGATACTTCATTGGATAACATAATAAACAAATTAGAAGAGGCTCAAAGGAGCATAAAAGAGGCACTCTCTTTAAGCCTTGATAAAATAAGCGAAGAACCAAACAGGGAAGATGAAATAATAAAGCTATGGATAAAGTATTCAGAAAAGGTTACAAACTTTTTTATGGAAGAAATCGAAAAGACGGATAAAAAACATATAATCAAAAAAATCTTTAAATATGCTGTTTTTAAAATTTAATCCCCCTTATCAAGGGGGTTTTGTTTAAAATTTTTCTATATGTAAATAATGTCTAATGTATAACTTTATGGGGAGGAGTAAATATGCCGCCAAAAATAAACAAAACTTTTTTATATGGTGTTGCTTTTGGTGTGTTGGGGCACTGGACTTTAAATAAATATGGTAAAAATTTAAGACCTTTAGCTGTTAAACTAACAGAAAACGCCCTTTTGCTTGGTGAGGAAACATCAAAATTTTTTAGCGACGTTAAGGAGGAAGTTGTCCAAAATAGAAATCAAAAAATTAGAAAAATACATGAAGATATTTCCCTTGATAACTGTGCAGCAACAAAGGAAATATCCTTTGAGGATGATATTGAAGAACTTGAAAAAAAGCTAAAAGCATTAGAATCTAAAATAAAAAAAATAAAAGAAAACAAAGCATGAGGTGTTGAAGTTGGAAGTAGTAAATAGATTACCAGGTCGTATCAGGTTAAAAAGCAACAACATATATTACAACAAACCCCTCGCTATTTATGTAAACAGATATGTAGATACATTATATGGAGTGTTAAACTGCAACGTAAATTATCAAACTGGCAGTATTCTTGTTGAATTCGACTACAACAAAATAACCGAAGAAGACCTCATAAATAAAATTAAACATACTATAAATTCCGCCTTAAATAATCAAATAACGGACCTTAGCCTATACAATGACTACATAAAGGCAGTTGAACAAAGGGATAAGGCAAAACGCAGGACCATTATCTATGGAATAATTTATATTTTATTCAGGGTTAAACAAGCCTATTACGGTAAGTTTTCCATCAGCAGAAACGTTAGAGTTTTACAGGCCGCTGCCATAGTTACTATAGTTGGAGGTTATCCCCTTTTAAAGTCCTTATATAAAAAATTTGCAAAGCACATGCCAACCGATGCCGATATATTGCTTAAACTTACTGCCCTCTCCTTTACCCTAATGAGGGAAAGCAATAAGGGTGTATTTGTGCTGCTTTTAAAGGCCTTTAACGATTATATAAAATATGCCTCCATAGTTGAATGCCAAAGAAAAGTAAGAAATAATAGGCAAAATATAATAAATACTGCTTGGTTAATTACAGAACAAGGTGAAATCCTAGTTGATGTTTCAGCATTAGAAAAGGATGATATTATAATAGTTCACAAGGGTGAAATAATCCCTGTAGAAGGAGAAGTTGTAGAAGGAAGGGCTATCGTAAATACATTATATTATACAGGGCAGCCAATAACCTACATGATAGGCCAAGGGCAGACAATAAACGAAGGAATGTATGTAGTAAATGGGGAAATTAAAGTAAAGGTTCTATCTAAACCAAAGCCCGAAAATAAAAAGGACATTAACATTGAAAAGCTACATCTATATAGAAGGATAAAGGCTTATCAAAATAGGGCAACATATATTGCCCTTTCAGCAGCTGGCGCCAGTCTTGCCATAACAGGAGACGTTATGAGCGCCCTATCTACCCTCCTTGTATTGACTCCTAACGCCTCTATGGTAGCCCTAAATTCAGGACTTAGTAATTATATAGACCTTTTAAACAGCAGAAATATATACATAAGAAACGTCAACATTTTAGAAAGGGCAGCAAACATCGACAGCATAGTTTTTGATAAAACAGGAACGCTAACCTATGGGACTATGAAGATTATAGATATAATCCCCTTCAACAAAAAATACACCAAAGAAGACTTATTGAGAATTTGCTCCGCATGTGAAATAAACAATTTCCATCCCATAGCCGTTACTTTAAAGTCAAAGGCCAATATAGAGGATTTAAAAAAGGTTGAAAGCAGCGTATACATTCCATCTAAGGGAATAAGTGCAGTTTATGATGGCAACAAAATAATCATAGGCAACATGGCTATGATGGAGGAGTATAAAATAAACACTCAAAAATATAAGGATATTTATGAAACTTACGAGAAGGAATTGTTAACCCCTGTATTTGTTGCAATAAATAAAGAGATATGCGGTTTAATACTCCTACAAGATACCATAAGGGATGATGCATATATTATGATCAACAAATTAAGGATAAAAGGTATAAGGGATTTTTCACTTTTAACTGGCGACAGCTACGAAAAGGCATTAGAAATCGGGAGAAGGCTTAATATACCAAATGTCTATAGCGAATGCAGCATAGAGGACAAATTAAACGTTGTGCAAAATAAAAAGTTGAAAAATACCCTCTTAATGGTTGGTGATGGCATCAATGATATCCCTGCAATGAGGGAAGCAGATGTTAGCTTAAGTTTTTGTTCATCAGCCTGTGATAAAGTTTTGCTTCACTCCGACTGCATAATTCTAGAAGAAAATATGGATAGAATAGCAGACTTTATATCCTTATCACAAAAAACTAAAACAAGCATAAAAAATACCATCGCCTTCTCTAAACTTTATAATTTAGTTTTAGGAGGATTTGCAGTATTTGGATATATAGATGCCTTTACCGCTAAAACCTTAAATACTATGAATTCACTACTAGTATTGTTATTAAACAGACGCATAAGATATTTATCGCCAGGTAAAATTTACATCGATGATGAAAATATCACCACTACTTAACCTTTGACACTTCCATAATTTATTTATAACACCTAACAACTTATGGCAATGTAGCAAAAAATTGTTGAAATTTTTTAAAAATTATTTTATACTATAAAAAGGAATATTTATGAAGGGAGGTTGCACAGATGTTAATGTCTTACATCATTTTCAGAGGCAAACTTAATACTGAAAATAAAAAGATAGTGCAACCTACGCCTTCGCGGACTTTGCCCTAATAAAATACTATTAAGCAATCTAGGCCATGGGTGTGCTATCCCATGGCCTTTTTATGTCTAAAGGAAGGTGATGGCATGAAAAAGTATCGACTTTTACTAAATTTTTCAAAGGGCTACAGGCTAAAATATATTGCATCAATAGTTGCAACTGGCCTTTCGGCTTTATTTTCCGTCCTTATTCCCCTTATTATAAAGCTAACCGTCGATTCTATAATCGGATCAAAGCCGATAAACTCAAAACTATTGATAAATTTAGTAAATTCTTTAGGGGGTAGAGATTACATTTTAAAAAATCTGTGGATTATGGGCCTTTTGGTTATTTTTCTTACCCTTCTTAATGCACTATTTCTTTATCTTAAAGGTAAATGGTCCAGTGAATCTTCAGAAAACATAGCAAAAAGGTTTAAAGACAGCCTATATGAAACAATACTTAGGGCAAAATATGAATTTTACTCAAAATATCCATCGGGGGAAATAATACAAAGATGCACCTCCGACGTTGAAACGATAAGAAACTTTTTAGCAAACCAGTTTGTTGAAATAGGAAGAACAGTTATACTCCTTAGCCTTATACTTATTATAATGTTTTCTTTAGATGTAAAATTTGCCCTTGTTGCAACTTTAATTGTCCCTATAATTTTTGCCTTTGCCTTTTGGTTTTTTACAAGGGTTCAAAGGCAGTTTAAAAGGAGCGATGAGGCAGAGGCTGAACTTTCAACGGTAATTCAAGAAAATATAACCGGAATTAGAGTTGTAAAGGCCTTTGCAAGGGAGGAGTTTGAGATTAAAAAATTTGTAGAAAAGAATAAAACCTATAGGGACCTTACCTATAACCTTATAAAGCTTTTTGCAAATTATTGGTCCATCTCCGACTGCCTTTGCATGATTCAAACTGCCCTTGTGGTCCTTGTCGGCTCCTACTTTGCTGCAAGCGGCAAAATCACCATAGGAACTTTGCTGGTTTTTGTCAGCTATGAGGGAATGCTTCTTTGGCCTGTAAGGCAGATGGGAAGAATTCTTTCCGATATGGGCAAAATGACCATATCCCTATCAAGAATTCACGAGATACTATCTCAGCCAAAAGAAAACCTTGATGAAGGGCTAAAAGATATTGAAATAAAGGGAAATATTGAGTTTAATAATGTGACCTTTGGATTCGATGATAAAAATCATGTATTAAAGGATGTTTCCTTTAAAATTGAAGCAGGAAAAACAGTTGCCTTTTTTGGCTCTACAGGTTCAGGG
>JAOAEI010000038.1 GCA_026416875.1 Caloramator sp. | reverse complement strand
GTTTATCAGCTCCTTTTTTAAAAAGGAGAGAGTTATGAAAAGAATTTTAAGCATTTTACTAGCAGGAGCAACATTGCTTTTATTTCTTTCCTGTAGTGGTGTAGATAAATTGAAGGAACAGGATGAAAATATAACAGTAGAAAAACCAAAAAAATCAGCAAAGATAGTGATGGTTGGAGATGTGATTTTCCATAAGCCCCAGATAAACAGTGCAAGGACAAATAAGGGGTATAATTTTAGGCCTTCCTTTAGCGAAGTCAAGGAAATTATTAGTAAAGCCGACTATGCAGTTTTTAATTTTGAAGGAAATATAAACACAAAACTGCCTCCCTCAGGATATCCTAATTTTAATTCTCCCATTGAGGCCATAGATGCCTTAAAGTGGGCTGGCCTTGATGCTGTTGTTTTAGCCAATAACCATAGCCTTGATACAGGCCTTGATGGATTAAAAAGGACATTAAAAAATTATAGCCTAAAGGGAATAAAAAGTATAGGAGCAGGTATTCCAAAGGATAGAGAATTGATTGTGGACGTTAATGGAATAAATATTGGTTTTTTAGCCTATACTCAATTTATTAATGGAAGGTCTAGTGGTCTTGGATTTGTCAATATTTTGGATTTAAAAACAATAGAAGAGGATATAAAAAGTATTAAAAGCAAATGCGATTTTTGCATTGTTTATTTACATTATGGGAAGGAATATATGAGGGATATTTCTGTTAAAGAAAGGGAGCTGTTTAGAAAAATAGCAGATTTAGGGGCTGATTATATAGTAGGAAACCATCCACATGTTGTAAGGGAAAGTGAAGCATACAAAACTAAAGATGGAAGATGGGTAATTTTTAATTATTCCTTAGGAAATTTCATATCAAACCAAAAGGATAAATATACTGATATAGGCCTTATGGTTGATCTTACTTTAGAGAAAGATGACAATAGAACTTATATAAAGGCTTTAGAATTAATTCCTGTATACAGATTAAAGTTTTATGAAAAGGGAAGGCTTAACGTGAAGGTAATTACATTAGATAAATTAGATAAATATAAAGATAAGATTAAAAATGAGGATTTAAAATATATTTTAGAGGTTTCAAAGGAAATAAGTAATAAAAATTCAATCGAAGTTTCAAATTTAAAGTAGGGCCTTAAGGCCCTTTAATTTGTTTAATTAAAAGTTCAAGGCTTTTTTTAAAGTTTAAGTCGTTTTGTTTGTTTCTCTTTTTTATTCCACTAATCTTTCCGCCTGCATTTCTAACCTTTGAAGCTATATATCTTTGCATTAATAGTGAGTCGATGTTATGTTTATTAAAAATTAGACCGTTGTAATTTAAAGCATAGGCTTTTTTAGAAAGGGCCATTGCGGCTACTCCATAGTCTTGAGTTACCACAATATCCTTCGGAGACACCACGTTGATTAATGCAAAATCAACAGAATCTCTGCCTTTGTCAACTATGATGATTCTACAATTATCGTAATTTAGAATATGGCTGGTATCTGAAAACATAATAACTTCAACATTGTATTCTTTGGCTGTATCGATTATTATATCTTTAACGGGGCATGCATCTGCATCAACGAGTATTTTCATGACATCCTCCATGTCCTTTTATTATATTTTATGAAATTATTGTTAATTAAATTCTAAGGGGGATAGTATGAAGGCGATAAATTATTTTTTTATTATGATATTTTTGGGGATTTATGGAATAATAAATTTTTATATTGGGTTTAGGACATATAAGGCGTTTAATTATTTAAGCGAAGGTTATGGAATTTTATATTGGGGATTTTTTGCTATTTTAGCTTCTTCAGTATTTGTGGTAAGAATATTTAATGATTTTAGAGGTAAAGTTTTCTATATCTTTGAGCTCATATCGAACTATTGGCTAGCTATAATGGTATTTTCAATAGTTATATTAGTATTTTACGATACTATAGGGATTATAGCAAAAATCTTTGGATTAAATGAATTTTGGATAAATCCTAAAATTACGTTTTTAAGGCTTGTAGTTTTGATTTGCGTGTTAATATTAATTTTTGTTTATGGAAACATCAATTCTAAGAATATTATAATATCCGAGTATGAAATAATGACTGATAAGAAACTTCCATTGAAAGAGTTAAAGATTGTCTTAGCCTCAGACTTTCACCTAGGAAACATAGTTAACGAAAAAAGACTAAAAATTTTTGTGAACAAAGTGAACGAAATTAATCCTGATATTGTTTTACTCGCAGGGGATATTATAGACGAAAACCATGAGATATTTGTTAGATTAGAAATGGATAAATTTTTTAAAGAAATAAAATCAAAGTTTGGAGTATTTGCATGTTTAGGAAACCATGAGTATTTTAGAAAAAACACATATGAAATTGAGAAAAGCCTTGAAAGGGGAAACATAAATGTTTTAAGGGATGAAGCAGTGGATATTGGGGATTTTTTAACCGTTATTGGAAGGGAAGATGCAGTATTTAATCGATTTGGAGGGACAAGAAAAACGATCGGCGAGCTATTAAAAGATGTTGACAAAAATAGATTTATAGTTTTGCTTGATCATCAACCTAAAGAAATTGAGGAGGCTGTCAAAAACGGTATTGATCTTCAGGTTTCAGGGCATACCCATAAAGGACAGTTTTTCCCGATAAACTTATTTACAAAAAGGCTGTTTTTAAAAGATTATGGCTATTATGGCAAAGATAAATATAATCTAATAGTAACATCGGGGTTTGGAACATGGGGACCTCCTATAAGGCTTGGAAGCATATCAGAAATTGTAGTAATAAAAGTGAAACAAAAGTAAAGAATGTGAATAAATTTATAAAATTTGGCAATACTATCCTCATGAGAGGAGGATAGTTATGAAAAAAACGATTGGAATTGCCGCTGCACTTTTATTATCGCTGGTTGCCAGTTTTTTTGCAGGTTATTATACAACTTTAAGATATGTGGAAAGAAACAAGATTTCACAGCAAAACGAAAATTTACTTAATGAAGAACTAGCTGAAAATACTGCAAAGCTTCCTGACCTTAATGTAATAGGACCTAATACAGAAATAGTTTATAGGGAAAGATATGTAAAGGGTGTTGAATATAATAGAGATGTTGTTGAAGGTGCTACAGCTGAAGTTGTTGGAATGACAAAGGAGGAGGCTGAGGAATATTTTAAAAATAAAGGTTACTTGGTCCTTGATTTTAGCACCGAAAGGGTTTTAGTAGTTAAGGATATTAAAGACAAATGGCCTAGTGGCTGCTTTGTTGTAAAGGAAAAGGATGGCTTTGTAGCAATTTTTGAAGTTGATAAGAATGGAGAGTTAAAACTTATTAAAGTTACTGAACTTAAAGTAAATGATCTTCCTGATACAGATAGGGAGGAAGTTATAAAAGGAAAGGTATATGAATCCTTAGAGGATGCTAATGAGCTTATAGAAGAATATTCCTCGTAGTCCATGCTAAAAACTTGCATGGACTTTTTTGTTGTTATAAAATATCATTATTAAAGACAGGAAGGTGATTGTTTTGCTTATTTTAGGAATAGACCCTGGAATTGCAATTGTAGGGTATGGATTTATAGAGTATAAGAATAATAGATTTAAAGTTGTCGAATATGGGGCAATATTTACAACTCCTAAAAACACTATGCCAGAAAGGCTTGAGATAATTTATAATAAATTGGAGGATTTATTAAATATTTATAAACCCGATGCAGTTGCCTTTGAAGAGCTTTTTTTCAATATGAATGCTAAAACAGCAATAACTGTGGGACAGGCAAGGGGAGCTGCAATTTTATGCGCCCAAAGGAATAAACTTAATATATTTGAATATACTCCCCTTCAAGTAAAACAGGCGGTTGTTGGCTATGGAAGGGCAGATAAAAAACAAGTTCAGCAGATGGTAAAAATGCTCCTTAATTTAAGCGAAATTCCAAAACCGGATGATGTTGCTGATGCCCTTGCTATTGCGATATGCCATGCCCATTCAAATCAGTTTAGCGAAATGTTTAGAATTAAATGAGGTGATAATGTGTTTGCTTACATAAAAGGAATTGTTTCGTTTGTGCTAGATGATTATGCAGTAGTTGAAAATAATGGAATAGGATATATGATTTTTATGCCGTCAAGGGATCTTGATGCATTAAGGGGTAAAAAGGATATATTAGTTTACACATACTACTATGTAAGAGAGGACAATATATCCTTATATGGATTTTTAGATAAGGAATCCTTAAATATTTTTAAACTCCTTTTGGGTGTTTCAGGAGTTGGACCTAAGGCGGCATTATCCATTTTATCCTGCACAACTCCTTCGGAGTTTATTTTGTCTGTTGTGACAAAGGACGATAAGAACTTAAGTAAAGCTCAGGGAATAGGCAAAAAACTTGCCCAAAGGATAATACTAGAATTGAAGGATAAATTTAAAGATTATGAAATTGCAAATGAAAAGGAAGAGGATAGAAGGGAATTTTTAGAGAAGGATGTCTCGAAGGAAGCTATTGCGGCTTTATTGACTTTAGGATATACTAAACAGGAAGCAATTCAGGCAGTCAAAAGGGTTGAAGGTGCAAGGTCTGTTGAGGATTATATTAAGGGTGCCCTAAAATTTCTTATGAAGTAGGAGGACAGTATGGAGGATAGGATTATAAGCTCTAGTTTAAAACCGGAGGATATAGATTATGAAGGAAGTTTAAGGCCTAAAACGCTAAGGGAATATATAGGACAGGAAAAGGTTAAGGAAAGGCTTAAAATTTTTATTGAGGCTGCTAAAAAAAGAGGAGAGGCCCTTGACCATGTTCTGCTTTATGGACCTCCTGGCCTTGGTAAAACAACTCTTGCCAGCATTATAGCAAATGAGATGGGTTCAGGTCTTAGGATTACCTCTGGACCAGCTATTGAAAGGCCTGGGGATCTTGCAGCAATTCTTACCAATTTAGGAGATAAAGATGTTTTGTTTATAGATGAAATTCACAGACTTAATAGAAGCGTTGAGGAAATTTTATATCCTGCTATGGAGGATTTTTGTTTGGATATAATAATAGGTAAAGGGCCTTCAGCAAGGTCTATTAGAATTGATCTCCCTAAATTTACATTGATTGGTGCAACTACAAGGGCGGGTATGCTGACATCTCCCTTAAGGGATAGATTTGGGGTGGTAACAAGGCTTGAGCTATACACCATTGATGAATTAAAGCTCATAATAAAAAGATCTGCTGGCATTTTAAACGTCGAGATAGACGATGAAGGAGCAATTGAAATTGCAAAACGTTCAAGAGGAACACCAAGGATTGCAAATAGACTTTTAAAGAGAGTTAGGGATTATGCTGAGGTTAAGGGCGATGGATATATAGATTTTGAGATTGCAAGTAGTGCTTTAGATCTTTTAGATGTTGATAAACTAGGCCTTGATAATATCGATAGAAAGCTTTTAGAAACGATTATTTTTAAATTCGGAGGTGGACCAGTAGGTATAGACACCCTTGCCTATTCAATTGGAGAGGAAGCTGAAACCATAGAAGATGTTTATGAACCATATCTTTTGCAGATAGGATTTTTAAGCAGAACGCCACGCGGCAGAGTTGCAACAAGGCTTGCATATGAACACTTAGGAATAAAGTTAGGAGGGTTGGACATTGAAGGTTAAGGATTTTTATTTTCATCTTCCAGAGGAATTAATTGCACAAAAACCCTTAGAAAAAAGGGATGAATCAAGATTAATGATCCTTGATAGGAAGACGGGAGAGATTGAACACAGAATATTTAAAGAAATTATTGAATTTTTAAATCCAGGCGACTGCCTTGTTTTAAATAATAGCAGGGTTATTCCTGCAAGGCTTTTTGGAGTTAAGGAGGACACAAAGGCAAAGGCGGAGTTTGTTCTTATTAAAAGATTAGACAGAGATCGATGGGAAGCCCTTGTTAAGCCGGGGAAAAAGGTTAAAATTGGATCAAAATTTGTTTTTGGCAATGGAGAACTTACCTGCACTATTTTAGATAATACAGACTTTGGAGGAAGGATTATTGAATTTAATTATGATGGAGTTTTTGAGGAAGTTTTAGATAAATTAGGTGAGATGCCTCTACCGCCATATATAAAAGAAAAACTTGAGGACAAGGAAAGATATCAGACGGTTTATTCAAAGGTTGAGGGTTCTGCTGCAGCGCCAACAGCAGGGCTGCATTTTACTGAGGAACTTTTAGAAAGAATAAAGAAAAAGGGAGTAAATATTGCCTTTTTGACTTTACATGTGGGACTTGGAACATTTAGACCTGTTAAGGTTGAAAATATTGAAGAACACAAAATGCATGCAGAGTTTTATAATCTCGACGAGGAAAACGCAAAGATTATAAATGAAACGAAGAAAAACGGCAAAAGAGTTATAGCAGTTGGAACAACATCCTGCAGAACCCTTGAGACTATTGCAGATGAAAAGGGATTTGTAAAGGCATCATCTGGGTGGACGGATATATTTATTTATCCTGGTTATAGATTTAAAATATTAGATGGGCTAATAACAAATTTCCATCTTCCTGAATCTACTTTAATTATGCTTGTAAGTGCCTTTGCAGGCAAGGAAAATATAATGAGGGCATATAATACTGCAGTAAAGGAAAGATATAGATTTTTTAGTTTTGGAGATGCAATGTTTATAAAATAGGAGGTAAGTTATGTCGGCGATAAGATTTGAGCTTATTAAGACGTGCAAACAATCGGGCGCAAGACTTGGAAAGCTTTATACCCCACATGGAGTTATAGACACTCCAATATTCATGCCTGTTGGAACGCAGGCGACAGTTAAGGCTATGACTCCAGAGGAGCTGAAGGAAATTGGGGCACAGATTATTCTAAGCAATACATATCATTTATATTTAAGGCCTGGAGAAAAGCTTGTTGAAAAGGCTGGCGGACTCCACAGTTTTATGAATTGGGATAGAGCGATTTTAACCGACAGTGGTGGATTTCAAGTTTTTAGCCTCAGCGATTTAAGGAATATAACGGAGGAGGGTGTAACCTTTAAATCTCATATAGATGGTTCAAAACATTTTATATCTCCTGAAAAGGCAATTCAGATAGAAAATGCTCTAGGTGCTGATATTATTATGGCCTTTGATGAATGCACACCCTATGAGGCAGATTATGATTATACAAAAAACTCAATGGAAAGGACATTAAGATGGGCAGAAAGGTGTCTAATTGCCCACCAGAAGCCTGATAAACAGGCACTTTTTGGAATAGTTCAGGGAGGCATGTTTAAAGATTTAAGGCAGGAGAGCGCAAGGCAGACGGTTAAAATGGATTTTCCAGGATATGCTGTTGGAGGTTTAAGCATTGGCGAACCTAAGGAGATTATGTATCAAGTTCTTGATTGGACAGTTCCTTTCCTACCTGAAAATAAACCAAGATATCTTATGGGAGTTGGAAGTCCAGATGCCCTTTTAGAAGGAGTTATAAGGGGAATTGATATGTTTGACTGTGTTCTTCCAACAAGAATAGCAAGAAATGGAACTGTGTTTACAAGCAAAGGGAAGCTGGTTGTCAGAAATGCTGAATATGCAGAGGACTTTAGACCGCTAGATGATGAATGTGATTGCTATGCCTGCAGGAATTATTCAAGGGCATATATAAGGCATCTTTTTAAAGCCAAGGAAATACTTGCAGCAAGACTTGCGACAATTCATAATTTAAGATTCCTTTTAAAGCTTATGGAGGATGTTAGAAGGGCGATAATGGAGGATAGCCTTTTAGATTTTAAAGAAGAGTTCTTTAGAAAATATGGATATACAAATGAATAAATGATAAACCCACCACATAATATTTATTAGGGGGTGGGTTTATGTCAAAAACTGACAATGAAAAGGAAAGAAAGCTTGTTTCAATCTATGCAAAAGCTATTTTAAGGGGAATAATTTTAACTCTAATATTAATTTTAGCTGTAACTGCCATTGCGTATTTTGCTCAGATTGATGAATCCTATTATAGGACAATAACTTGGATAATTAATATAATTGCTATCTGCTATGCAGCAATATATGGTGTAATGAAAATAGGCAAAAAAGGTTATCTTCACGGTGCATTAATTGCACTACTGTATTCTATAATAATGTTTTTAGCTGCCTTTTTATCAGATAAGGGTGCAGTAAATATAAGAACTTACATTGTTATTTTTATAGCTTCAATTATAATTGGAGCTTTATCAGGCATGATAGGGATGGTTTTAAAAGGCAATGATTAATACTTGAACTTGCATTATAAGGCTGGTATAATTAACATGGTAGACTTATCCTTGGAAATATGTAAATTTTGAGTAATTAGAAGGAGGAGTTAATATGAAGCATGTTAAAACAATAAACGTTGGAACATTAAAGGCAAGTTTAGCAAAACCAGGTTGTAAAGAATGCGCAAATTCATGTCAATCAGCTTGCAAAACTTCAGCTACAGTTGCTAATTTACCATGTGAACATAATTAATCAGGCAGTAACTTTAAGGTTACTGCTTTTAAATTTAGAAGGAGGTAACTAAATTGAAAATCCATAAATATAGAATCTTCGATAAAAACATAGTAATAGATGTAAACAGCGGAGCAATTCATGTGGTCGATGATGTAGTTTATGACTGCTTAGATTATTATGAAACAAAAAGTAAGAAAGAAATAGTTGAATTACTGTCGGACAAGCATTCAAGGGAATCGATATTAGAGGCCCTTGAAGAAATAGAATATTTAGTAAAGGAAAACATGTTATTTACTGAAGACTTTTACAAAGAGATAGTTTTAAACGATAAAAGTCCTTCTTATATAAAGGCGATGTGCCTTAATGTTGCCCACGACTGCAATTTAAAATGTAAGTATTGTTTTGCATCAGAAGGCAGCTATGAGGGAAAAAGAAGCCTTATGAGTGCTGAGGTTGGTAAAAAGGCAATTGATTTTGTAATAAAAAACTCAGGATACAGGCATAACATTGAAATCGACCTATTTGGTGGAGAACCTTTAATGAATTTTGATGCGGTAAAGGAAATAATAGAATATGCAAAGGAGCAGGAAAAAATTCATAATAAAAATATAAGGTTTACTATTACAACGAATGCTACACTTTTAAATGATGAAATTATGGATTATATAGATAAAAATATGGGAAATGTTATTTTAAGCATAGATGGAAGAAGGGAAGTAAACGATAATATAAGAGTTAGATACGACGGTTCAGGAACCTTTGATGCTATACTTCCTAAGATAAAGAAAATGGTAGAAAAAAGGGATAAAAATAAGCAGTATTATGTAAGGGGAACATTTACCCATGAAAATATTGATTTTTACAATGATGTTGTGTTTTTATTAGATCAGGGATTTAATGAGATTTCTATTGAACCTGTTGTTTTAGAGGATGAGAATCCTCTTGCCATTAAAAAGGAGGATCTTCCAGTTATATTTGAGCAATATGAAAAGATTGCAAAGGAACTTATAGAACGCAAAAAGGAAGGCAAAGGTTTTAAATTTTATCACTTCAATATAGACATAAATGGAGGACCTTGCGTTTATAAAAGGGTGTCAGGCTGTGGTGCTGGCTATGAATATGTTGCAGTAACTCCGGAAGGGGATATTTATCCATGCCATCAGTTTGTAGGAAAGGAACAATTTAAGCTTGGAAATGTATTCGATGGAAGGATAGATGAAAAGCTTTCAAAGGAATTTAAAGATGCCCATATATACAATAAACCAAAATGCATGAATTGCTGGGCAAGATTTTACTGCAGCGGCGGATGCCAGGCAAACAATTATTCCTTCAACGGGGATATTCATGAACCTTATGATTTAGCATGTGAAATGATGAAGAAAAGAATTGAATGTGCAATCGCTGTAAAAGTTTTTGAAGAAGAAAATTAAAATTTAGAAGGAATTTTGGCTTTTATGTAGAATAATATTAAGTAGTTTGCTTTTGGAGGCATTTGTCCTTATGCAAAAGACATAGTAATGAAGGGGGATTAATATGAAAACCAGAGGTAGGATTTATTTTATTGTTACTACATTATTAATTTTGTTCTTTTCTTATGTATTAGTAAATGGTCTAACAATTGGGGACTATCAGGTAAAGCCGCTTAGCAAAATAGTTAAGCTAGGCCTTGATTTAAAGGGCGGTGTTTATGTTGAGGAGGAAATAGTTGATAAGAATGTAAGTAAGGATACAATTGAAAGAACAAGGGATTTAATAGAACTTAGAGTTAATTCATTAGGTGTAAGTGAGCCTATTGTAGCCATAACAGGTAGCAATAGAATAAGGGTTGAAATACCTGGAATTTATGATCCAAAGGCTGCCCTTGAGCAGATTGGAAAAACAGGAAGACTAAGATTTGTTGGACCTAATAATGATGAAATAATAACAGGAAAAGATGTAAAGGATGCTACTGTTGGAGTAGATCAAAGGACAAATGCACCTGTAGTTCAACTTAAGCTTAATCAAGAGGGGGCAAAGAAGTTTGCTGAAGCTACCCAAAAATATTTAGGAAAGCAGATTGCAATCTACATGGATGAGGATTTAGTTTCAGCACCTACTGTTCAATCAGTAATTCCAGATGGAGAAGCTATAATTACAGGAAGTAAGACTGTTGAAGAAGCTAAAAGACTTGCAGGGATTATAAAGTCAGGTGCACTTCCAGTTAAATTAAATCCTGCAACGATAAGGGCTATAGGACCAGCCCTTGGGGCAGAGGCTATCCCAACAAGCTTAAAGGCTGCTACAATTGGTATTATATTAGTTATGTTATTTATGCTACTTTACTATAGAATTCCAGGGCTTATTGCAGACCTTGCCCTTATGGTATATATGATTATAACAGCACTAATATTCACAGTTGCTTTAAAGGCAACTTTAACATTACCTGGTATTGCAGGACTTTTACTTTCAATAGGTATGGCTGTTGACGCAAACGTTCTTATATTTGAAAGAATAAAGGAAGAATTGAAATTAGGTAAATCCTTGAGAACAGCAATAGATGCTGGATTTAAGAGGGCGTTTACTTCAATTTTAGACTCAAACGTTACTACTTTAATTGCCGGATTTGTTCTATTCTTTATCGGAACAGGTGCAGTTAAAGGTTTTGCCCTCACCCTAATAATAGGTGTTCTATCAAGTATGTTTACAGCTATAACTGTAACAAGGTTCCTATTAAAATCCTTTGTAAATGCAGGATGGATTACTAGCAGCAAATTCTACGGAGCATAGGGGGAGGGATTGAAATGGAAAGAATGTTTAAGATTTGTGAAAAGAGCAAAATTTGGTTTTCAATATCATTGATTATAATTATTATAGGAATGGCGACATGGCTATTTAAAGGACTAAACCTTGGTATTGATTTTAAGGGAGGAACTGTTGTTACAATAAAGATTGGAAAAGAGTTTGATGTAGTCGAACTTAGAAAATCCCTTGAAAAATATGATCCTCAGATAGATGTTAGAGAAATAGAAGGATACGAAGTAACTATAAGAAGCAATAAAATAACTACAGATGAGGTAAATCAGATATTTAACGATGTTAAGACAAAGTATGGTCTTAAAGATGATGCCCTTCGTTCAATAGATACGATAGGACCATCTATAGGTAAGGAACTTAGAAGAAGTGCAATAATTTCAACATTACTTGCAACTTTAGGTATTCTTATATATACATCATTTAGATTTGAGCTATGGTCAGGACTTGCAGCAATAATTGCATTAGTTCACGACCTATTGGTTACTATCTCCGTTTACACAATATTACAAATACCAGTAAACTCAAGTTTTATTGCAGCAATGCTAACTATTTTAGGTTATTCCATTAACGATACGATAGTTGTATTTGATAGAATAAGGGAAAACAGAAAATTAGGAAAATATCATGACTTTGAAACTTTAGCAGATGCAAGTATAACTCAAACTTTAGCAAGATCAATTAATACTGTCTTAACTACATTATTTACAATAACAGCAATTTATATATTTGGTGTTCCATCTATAAAGGAATTTGCCCTACCATTAATAATAGGTATACTAAGCGGTGCTTATTCTTCAATCTTCATCGCCAGCCCATTGTGGGTAATATTTGAGAAAAAACAGGGACAAAAGGTATGATAAAAAAGAGTTAGCTCTGCTAACTCTTTTTTATTGCAAAATGCCTATACTTTATATATAATATCTTTGTTTCCTAATTTTTTGTGTCTGTCGAGGAGAAAAGTATGAAACGATGGGATATTAAAGGGACGAACTTTGATTTAATTATCCATGAAAACAAAGTGATAAATAGTTTGCTTATTTCAAGAGGGATAACGTCAAAATATCAGGCAGACATTTTTTTGAATCCTGATATTAGCCTTCTTTATGATCCTTTCCTCTTAAAGGATATGGACAGGGCAATAGACAGGATCGATGAAGCTATTAAGAAAAGGGAAAAGATATATATTTATGGAGACTATGATGTAGATGGTATAACAAGCACAGCAATTCTTTACAGGGCATTTAAAAAATTAGGGGTAGATGTTAGTTTTTATATTCCCGACAGAGTTAATGAAGGATACGGAATAAATAGGGACGCAATTGACCATATAAGCTCTCTTGACGTGGACCTCGTTATAACAGTAGACTGTGGGATAAGTGCTATTGAAGAAGTCGAATATGCAAAGGAAAAGGGATTGGACATAATAATTACTGATCATCACGAATGTAAGGAAAAGATTCCAAATACAATAGCAATAAATCCCAAAAGGCATGACTGCCAATACCCCTTTAAGGGACTTGCTGGATGTGGTGTAGCCTTTAAACTTGTTCAGGCTTTATTTAAGTTTTACGATCTTCAAGGATACGAGGAATTTTTAGATCTAGTTGCGATAGGGACAATAGCAGATATTGTAGATATTACTGATGAAAATAGAATTATAGTAAAATATGGACTTGAAAAAATATTAAAAAGCGATAAGGCCGGAATAAATGCAATAAAGCAGGTTGCAGGAATTAAGGACAAGATTACAACCTATAATGTTGCCTTTCAAATTGCACCAAGACTTAATGCTGCAGGAAGACTCAGCGATGCAAAAATTGCCGTAGAGCTTTTTATTACAAGCGATAATGAGAAGGCTATGCAGATTGCAAAATATCTTGATCAGGAAAATAAAAAAAGGCAGCAAATCGAACAGGAGATTTTGGATGAATGCATAGAAAAAATTCAAAGGGAGATAGATCTTAAAAAATATAGGGTAATAGTTTTATCATCACCCAATTGGCATGTTGGTGTAATTGGAATTGTTGCATCAAGGATAGTGGAAAGATTTAATAGGCCAACAATATTGTTTTGTGAAGAAGGAGAAACATTAAGGGGATCAGGAAGAAGTATAAAGGGATTTAATCTTTATGATAATTTAGTAGAATGTAAGGATCTTCTTGTTAAATATGGGGGGCATGAGCTAGCAGCAGGACTTACGATTGAAAAGTTGAAACTTGAAGAGTTTAGTAAAAGGCTTAATGAGCTTGCAAAAAAAATAGACTGTGAATACTTTGCAGAAAGGCTAGATATAGATTTAGAACTTGATTCTGAAGATTTGAGTATCGAAACATGTGAACAATTAAATCTATTAGAGCCTTTTGGAATGGGTAATAATCAGCCGGTTTTTTGCCTTAAAAATGCAAGGGTTTTATCGAAAAGAAGAATAGGCAGTGAAGGACAGTTCATTAAGATGCTCCTTCAAAAAGATTCTAAAACATTAGATTGTGTGGATTTTATAAATAATGTAGAATTTATGGATAGAGACTGGGAATATATAGATATAGCTTTTAACCTGAATATAAACGAATGGAATAATACAAGGAGCCTTCAGCTTAATATAAAGGATATAAAACCATCGGTAGATTATAGTGGAAACAGGTTTAAGGAAAATTATTTTAGAAATATTAAAGAAGTATTGAATTTTAACGATTTGCCCTTTGATGATCCTAAAAATATAAATTTCATAAACTATGATTTGAATTTTTTAAAGGAGTTTGTTTATTTTAAAAAAGGCATCATATTGCTCAACGATTATAATTCAATAGGAGAAGTTGATAAATTTAGACAGGTTCTAGATTTTAACCTGTATAAAAACTTCGGCTTTGAACCGCAATTTATTTTACTTCCTAAAGTTAAGGAGATTGATTTTAAAAACAATGAGGTTCTTATATATGACTACCTATTAAATATAGATGATTATTTGTACTTAGATAATTTGGGAGTTAAGGTTTATCATTTTTTAAACGAAGAGTTTATTAATAGATTAAAAAATCTTAAAAACATGATAACATTTGACGATAAAAAGGCTATTAAGTTTCGTGATGATTTGATGTATAATGAAGTTGTTGGGAGCTTAGATGACATAGCATGTAAATTTGATATAAACATATTTTTGCTTTACAGGATGATAGTGTATTTAAAGAGAATAGGGGCAATTAGAATATTTGCAAAGGATGATAAGATAAAAATTGTTTCTAACAGCACTGAAAATTTTACAATTGTTGATGAATTGGAAGATAATTTTAATAAAATAATTAATTTGTTAGAAAATAAAATCAGGGAGGTATAAAAATGGATTTAAAGGAAAAGATAAGAATTATAGAGGATTTTCCAAAGAAGGGAATTAGCTTTAAGGATATTACTACTGTTCTTAAGGATGGAGAAGCATTTAAGGATGTTATAGATAAAATAGTTGAGATAGTTAAGGACAAGGAAATTGATTTGGTTGTTGGTCCAGAAGCAAGAGGTTTTGTTCTAGGAGCACCTGTTGCTTATGCTTTAGGTGTTGGCTTTGTTCCAGTAAGAAAGCCTGGAAAGCTTCCTGCAGATACTTTAAAATATGAATATTCTTTAGAATATGGTAATGATGCATTGGAAATCCATAGGGATGCAATAGAACCAGGTCAGAGGGTTTTAATTGTTGATGACCTTCTTGCAACGGGAGGAACGATTTCAGCTGTTGCAAAGCTTGTAGAGGAGCTCGGCGGGGTTGTTGCTTCTATGGGATTTGTTGTTGAACTTACTGGTCTTAAAGGAAGGGAAAAACTTGAAGGTTATGATGTATTTTCATTAGTTCAATATGAATTTTAAAATGTCGAAAAAATTTGCAAAATGATGATAATTAATATATAATAATAAAAAATGGCTGGTTTTTGACCAGCCATAAATTTTACGATGGGGAAGAGGGCTAGTTATGCTACAAAGGTTGTTAGATAAGATTAGGGAGAATAATTTAGACGTTGATATTGAAATGATTCAAAAGGCGTATAATGTGGCGGAAAAGGCACATGAAGGCCAATTAAGGGAGTCAGGGGACCCATATATACTTCATCCTGTTGAAGTTGCGATCATTCTTGTTGAAATGGGTCTTGATACTGATGCTATTTGTGCTGCCCTCTTACACGACGTTGTTGAAGATACCCATTTGAGTTACGATGATGTCAAAAGGGAATTTAATGAAAGCATTGCGGATCTTGTTGATGGTGTTACAAAACTTGGAAAGATTGAATATAAATCAAAGGAAGAGCAGCAGGCGGAGAATATTAGAAAAGTTTTAATTGCAATGGCTAAGGATATTAGGGTAATTCTAATAAAGCTTGCAGACAGGCTCCATAACATGAGGACTTTAAAATATCTCCCACCTGAAAAGCAAAAGGCAAAAGCACAAGAAACTTTGGATATATATGCACCATTAGCCCACAGACTCGGTATTTCAAAAATCAAGTGGGAACTTGAGGATTTATCATTAAGATATTTGCATCCAGATGAATATTATGATTTAGTCTCTAAAGTTCAAAAGAAAAGGGCTGAGAGGGAAAAGGAGATTAATGAAATCAAAAGTA
Source organism: Caloramator sp. (assembly GCA_026416875.1). GTDB lineage: Bacteria > Bacillota > Clostridia > Clostridiales > Caloramatoraceae > Caloramator. The sequence goes on along the minus strand of JAOAEI010000038.1, from coordinate 661 downwards.
TACTTAAGGAAAAATTAGAACAGGCGGGAATAAAGGCGGATATAGATGGAAGACCTAAGCATTTTTACAGCATTTATAGAAAAATGCATTATAAAAATAAAACCTTTGATCAGATATTTGACCTATTGGCTGTGAGGGTAATCGTCGATACTGTTAAGGACTGCTATGCAGCCCTTGGAATTGCTCATACTTTGTGGAAGCCTATACCAGGAAGATTTAAGGACTATATAGCAATGCCAAAGCCTAATATGTATCAATCCCTTCATTCTACTGTCATTGGACCTAATGGACAGCCCTTTGAGATACAGATAAGGACATGGGAGATGCATAGGACGGCTGAATACGGTATTGCTGCCCATTGGAAATATAAAGAAGGAATTAACAATAGAGAACTGGATATAGATGAAAAGCTTCATTGGTTAAGACAAATCCTTGAGCTTCAAAAAGAAGCAAAGGATGCAACAGAGTTCATGGAAACTGTTAAAATAGATCTTTTCTCTGATGAAGTGTTTGTGTTCACACCTAAGGGTGCTGTAATTGACCTTCCCGTTGATTCTACTCCAATAGATTTTGCATACAGGATTCATACTGATGTTGGAAATAAGTGCGTCGGAGCAAAGGTAAATGGAAGAATGGTTCCCCTTGATTATAAGCTAAAGAC
>JAOAEI010000037.1 GCA_026416875.1 Caloramator sp. | reverse complement strand
AAAAATAATAACTAAAACCAAAATCTTTTTCTTCAACCTAATCCTCCTTTTCTAATCTTTCCTTTAAAAGCCCCACCTCTTGAACCAATCTTATTATCTGTCTTTGAAGCTTTGATATTATTATTAAAAGATAAACTATAAATATAACCGAAAAAACAAATAGGCTCTCTAAACCCCTAAACTTTAAAAACGCATAATATGCAAAGTAGAAAAATATAAGCCACAAGGAAAATCTAACATCTAAAACCTTTATCTTTGAAAAATAATAAATTAACAATAAAAAAATTACAGTAAACAAATCCTTCACTCCTTAATATTTTAAAAGTAGCGAAAGTGTTACCTTAAGGGCATAATATATAGATTTCATAGGAGTTATTGAGGATCTTCCTTCTTCACGTTTGTTCATCCTCACAGCAACTTCACTAATTTTTAAATTAGAAAACTTAGCAAAACTGATAGCTTCAACCTCAGGATAATCATAGGGATAATACCTACAAAAAACATCTATAGCCCTTTTGCTAAAGGCTCTAAACCCTGATGTAGGATCTGTAATCCTTTGCCCTATAATAGCTGAAATTAAATAGGAAAAAAATTTTATTCCTAAACACCTTAAAAAAGGAGCTTTGTAAAAATTCCCCTCTAAAAATCTTGAACCTATAGCAAGATCGCTTCCTTTTTTAATCTCCATAATTAAATTCTCTATATATTCAGCCCGATGCTGTCCATCACCATCAAACTGAATTGCTAAATCATAATTAAGCCTTTTTGCATACAAAAGCCCCGTCTGAACAGCACCACCAATACCTAAATTGCAAGGAAGGTCTATTACTTTGCATCCTTCCTCCCTTGCTTCAAAATATGTATTATCCAATGAACCATCATTTATGACAACAATATCCCAGGCCTTCGAATTTTCTTTAAGATGCCTTATAACCCTTTTAATATTCTTCTCCTCATTAAAGGCAGGAATGATAATTAAAATCCTCATAGCATCACCCTTTATATTATTCCCAAAATTCCAAAAAATATTTAAGGCGTGCATTATTTTGCACGCCTATTTTCAAGGGATGCTCTTACAAAATCTCTAAAGAGTGGATGTGGCCTGTTTGGCCTTGATTTAAACTCTGGATGGAATTGCACCCCAACAAACCATCTATGATTTTTCAACTCAACTATTTCAACCAGCCTATCATCGGGTGATGTTCCTGCAATAACAAGACCCTTTTCCATAAGTTTTGCCCTATATTCATTGTTAAACTCATATCTGTGTCTGTGCCTTTCATATATAACTTCATCCTTATAAGCCTCATAGGAGAAGGTGCCCTCCTTTATCTTACATGGATAAAGCCCAAGTCTCATGGTTCCTCCCTTTTCATCTATATCTCTCTGCTCCGGCATAAGGTCTATAACAGGATATTTAGTTTCAGGATCTATCTCGGAGCTGTTTGCCCCTTCTAATCCTGCAACATCCCTTGCAAATTCAACTACAGAAAGCTGCATTCCAAGGCAAATTCCAAGGAATGGGACATTGTTTTCCCTTGCATATTTAATGGCTAAAATCTTTCCTTCAATTCCCCTATCTCCAAAGCCTCCAGGAACTAATATTCCATCTGCATCCTTTAATATTTCCTTGTAGTTTTCCATATCAACATGGGCAGCATTGACCCAATCTATTTCAACCTCACAATCATTTGCAATTCCCGCATGTCTTAAACTTTCAACAACAGACATATAGGCATCCTTAAGTTCAACATATTTTCCTACAAGGGCTATCTTTACCTTTTCCTTTGGGTTTTTTAATTTTTCAACCATGTTCCTCCAATCAGAAAGATCCGCCTCTTTGCATTTTAAACCAAGCCTTTTAACAACAAGATCATCTAAACCCTCCTCATGTAAAAGCAGAGGAACTTCATATATAGTATCAGCATCCATGTTTTGTATTACAGCCTCAGCAGAAACGTTACAGAATAATCCAATCTTTTCCTTAAGCTCTATAGATAAAGGCTTTTCAGTTCTACAAACTATTATATCGGGCTGAATACCGATGCTTCTTAGCTCCTTTACTGAATGTTGTGTAGGCTTTGTTTTCAATTCCCCTGATTTTCCAAGATAAGGAACCAAAGTTACATGAATAAATAAAACATTTTCCCTTCCAACATCATATTTTATCTGCCTTATTGCTTCTAAGAAGGGTAAACTTTCAATGTCTCCTACCGTTCCTCCAATTTCAGTTATAACTACATCAACTTCCCTTTCCTTTGCAACTCTATATACTCTTTGTTTTATTTCGTTAGTAATGTGGGGGATAACTTGAACTGTTCCTCCGAGGTAATCTCCTCTTCTTTCTTTTTGAATTACAGACCAGTATATTTTTCCAGTTGTGACATTACTGTTTTTAGACAAGTTCTCATCGATGAATCTCTCGTAGTGACCGAGGTCAAGATCTGCTTCGGCTCCGTCATCGGTGACAAAGACCTCACCATGCTGATATGGGCTCATGGTTCCTGGATCTATATTTATGTATGGGTCAAACTTTTGAATAGAGACTTTTAGCCCCCTTGCTTTTAACAATCGCCCTAAAGAAGCTGCTGTTATTCCCTTACCAAGAGAAGATGTAACTCCACCTGTTATAAAGATATATTTCGTTGCCATAACGCCCCTCCTTTGTATTATTAACTTTTATATTTTACTTCAAAAACAGAAAATTATCAATAAAAAATAAAGGCTTTTCGCCTTTATTTATAGTTTAAAACTATCACCTTTAATTCATTCATGTTAAGGTCTTCATTTTTAATTTCAACCACCTGTCCTTTTAACCTTTCAACATTAGAAAATCTCTTTACAAAATTATCGACAGGGTCTAAATTAAACTTTAAAGTTTCTGTTTTATAATGCATTGGAATTACTATCTTTGGTTTTAAAAGTTTTACAACAGTTTCTGCCTTCTCAGAGTCTATAGTAAATGTTCCTCCAACAGGAATTAAAAGAACATCAACCCTTCCAATCATTTCAACCTGTGCAGGTGATAACACATGACCTAAATCCCCTAAATGGCACACCCTAATCCCATCAACATCAAAAACATAAACTATGTTATCTCCCCTTTTTTTACCATTTTCCTCGTCATGATATGTATGCACTCCAGTAATATTTATGTCCTTAACATAGAAATTTCCAACCTTACTTACAACCTCAAAATTTCCCTTTACACAATCAATAAAGTTATGATCAAAATGTTGATGGCTTACAGTCACAATATCTGCTTCAACCTGTGGAAGTGGATATCCTACATTATCATCAAAGGGATCCGTTAAAATTCTTACTCCCTTTGCTGATGTTATCTTAAAGCATGCATGCCCCAACCATTTTATTCTCATATTATCCCTCCTAAGTTTGACTTAATATTATTCATATGCCTAACTTTTTAATTTTATACTGTAAAGTCTGTCTTGGCACCTTTAAAAAGTTAGCTGCCTTTGATACATTTCCGTTATATAAAGATAAAGCCTCTTCAATGAGCCTTTTTTCATATTCCTTTACTAACTCCTCAAATCCCTTATGCTCCTTTTTTATATAATCAGGAAGGTCTTTAGTTTCTATAAATCCTTCATCCTTTATATTAATTATTGCTTCAATAACATTTTTGAGTTCCCTAATGTTTCCAGGCCAGTCATAGTTATAAAAATACTCAAGGACCTCCTGTGATATACCTAAAATATTTTTATTAAATTTTTTATTAAATATATTTATAAAATAATTACATAGCTCTATTATATCCTCTTTTCTATCTTTAAGTTCAGGCAATTTTATATAAAATACGCTAAGCCTATAAAATAAATCCCTTCTTAATAATCCTTTTTCGATACAAAATTCCGGTTCGACATTAGTTGAAGCTATAACCCTAACATCAACTTTAACTTCCTTTAAATCACCAATCCTTCTTACTACACCATCTTCTAAAACCCTAAGAAGTTTTCCCTGAAGCTCTACAGGCATGGAATTTAGCTCATCTAAATACAATATTCCTCCATCTGCCAATTCAAAAAGTCCCTTTTTATCGCGGGCCTCGGTAAATGCTCCTTTAACAGTTCCAAATAATATGCTCTCTAAAAGATTTGCAGGAACAGCAGCACAGTTCTGGCTAATTAAAGGCTTTGTCCTCCTATTTCCGATGTCATGAATATATTTTACTAAAACTTCCTTTCCTGTTCCTGTTTCACCATAGATTAAAACTGGGGATGGAGAACTAGAAATTTTTTGTGCGTAATCCTTTATTTCTTTTATTTTGTTGCTTTTACCTATAAAATATTCCATTTCTTCACCCCATTTTAAATTTTCATAAAATTATATTAACATCATATTTTAATATAAACAACAGAATAATTTATCTAAAAATAAGAAATTGTGTCACAAGAAACTCAGACAAAATTTTACGTTAAAGTAGATTTATGTTAAGTTTAGTCGTCACTTAAACTTAAACTTTAACTTTAACATAGCTTTAAGCATAAAAAAACTGCACCTATAAAAAGGTGCTAGTTTTGTCCATCTGAAGTTTTGATATTTAGTTCTAAAAGGTTATCAATATAACCTGTATCATTTGTATTAACCTTATATTCTAATTTAACCCTTCCACCATTATCATCAACATCAACCTTAACAAGGATAGGCTTAATCATGATATTTAAAACTCCAAAGGGAGTGCTATATAAACTGACGGTAGTTTGACCCTTTTTAAATTCAAGGTCTGAATTGGTAGTTCCCCTCCTTACAATGCTGACCTTATCCTTTTCCATCTTTAGTGTAGTTCTTGTTCCTTCCATGCCTGAAATTTCTGTTTCATCATATTCGGCAATATACTGACTTCCCGATTTATAGTATTCACCTTCTGTAATCAGCTCAATAACTTCCTTTTCCCCATCTATATTTTGAATTGTCTTAACTGAAATTAGTGCCTTCTTTTTCATCCTATCATCACCTTTATCAATATTTTTCAATATCTATCTTTTTTATATTTATTATATCATGTTCTAAAAAATTGCCTCCAACTTTTTTAAATTTCTCTGGATTATCGCTTACATAGTATTCATATTGTGCAGCATCAATTTGGTTATTTTCTATCCCCTTTTCAATTAATATGTTTTTTAACTCTAGTGCCGTTTCCCTTGCAGGGTTAATAAGCTTAACCTTATGTTCTAAAACATCATCAACAACCTTAGTAAGAAGTGGATAATGGGTGCATCCCATAACTAAAGAATCGATGTTGGACTCCTTTAATGGCTTTAAATATTCCTCTGCAACCATATATGAAACCTTTGTGTTTGCCCATCCTTCCTCTACAATTGGAACAAACAACGGGCACGGATAAGCGAAAATTTCAGCCTCTGGAAGCAGCCTTTTTATAGCCCTTTCATAAGCTCTACTATTTACTGTCCCTTCTGTCCCTATAATGCCGATTTTTTTATTTAAAGTTGCCTTAACGGCAGCAGAAGCTCCAGGCTTTATAACTCCAATTATAGGAATATCAAAGGATTCTTGAAGTATATCAAGGCTTACCGCCGATGCTGTGTTGCAGGCAACAACTATAGCTTTAACATCCTTTGTCAGCAAAAATCTTGTATTTTGAAAGGCATACCTTGTGACCGTCTCAGCAGATTTCGTCCCATAGGGAACCCTTGCTGTATCACCAAAGTAAACTATGTTTTCATTTGGCAAAAACTCCATTATTTCCTTAACTACAGTAAGTCCTCCAATTCCTGAATCAAATACACCAATTGGTCTTTTGTCCAACCTAATCCCCTGCCTTTTTCTATTACTATTTATATTATATTTAAAAATTACCCTTGTTAATAACAAATACATAATAAAACAATGATGTTAGTTTGTAAAGAAAAAAATCAGCCTAAAATAGTTGTTTGTTAGAATAGGAATGCCCTATAGGCTGTTGGAAAAGTTTTTTAGCCCAGTATTGTATTTTAATGCCTTAACTCATTTAGCTAAAAAATTCCTAAAGCTTATGAGAGATGCCTTTTATAATCCTTCTATTTCTTATAAAGTTTTCAACATAAAAAAGTTTATCTTCATCTGATTTTAAATTGTTATATATTTAAAAAAATTGAGAACTGTCCCCAAAAAATTAAAAAATTAAGCGGGTGCAGGAGCACCCACTTATCTTTTTTCCTCCATAAGTTTTGAAGCGTATCTTATTGCTGCCGCAACTAAGTTACCGCAATCCCTCGATGGAACTGAACCCCAGCCTTCTCTTTGAACGATGTCGTAAACACCAAGCTCCTTTGCAAGCTCGTATTTTAAGGCATCAGACATAATCCCATGCCTTCTTGACATCTTTATCCCCCCTGTTTTGTTCCTATTTTTATTTTCCCCCAAAAATACGGCCTTAACCATGAAATATTTTCAAATGCTACATAGTAAGCTCTCCATTGGGAGTATCTATGATCTTTAATATCTTTTCCTCCGTTCCATCAATTGCATTTATATAAACCAAATATTTCTCTCCCTTATAGGTTCCATAAAATTCATAGCAGAATACTTCCTTTAGGGATTCCATGGGAATAATCGTTAGTCTTACATTCTTTATCTCAAGCTTTTGGCTTACATTTTGCCTTGCCTCATCTACATTTATTCTTGGTCTTGGGAGATTCCTTTTTGTATGGGCTATTAAATAATGCTGTGCCTCTATTCCAACGATATCTCCATTATCAAGGGCAATCTTTAACTTAACCTGATCAGGATAAATCAAAACCTTATCTTGAACATAAACATAGTTTATAACAGCAACATTATCATATTTTAGAGAATAAGTTGGAATCATGGATTTATATCCATTTTCTTCTAAAAATTTCAAACCTATCTTAACTGCCTTTTCAATTTTAATCCTCTGCTTTCCAACTTCCCTTGGATCAAGCATATAAATTAAGTTGCCCCCATTTTTACTTATATCAATGTTTATGTCGTCATCCTTTCTTCCCTTTATTTTTACAGAAAGGGCATAAGCAGGGATCTTATCGCTGGTCTTATCGCTATATACTGAGATAGATTCCACCCTATCCTCCCCTATAATCTTTTTTGCAATCCTTTTGGCTTCTTCTAAAGATACTTCCTTTTCATTTAAAACCCTTGGCTTTATGTTTAATACATTTTCTGAAAAAGGTCCATCATAAATTAATGTTGGATACTCCTGAAGCTCCTTTGCAATCCTTTCAAATTTCATATCTACAGTCTCAGAGAGATTTCTTCTAAACATCGATGATCCTGCATTCTTAATTTCCGTCCAATCTATATTCCCTTGACTTATCTCCCTTTCAAGCTGATGAAGCTCATTGTTTAAATATCCCGCAAAATCCGTCAGTTTATCAACGGTATTCATATCCGCTTCAGAAAGGCTCTGTCCTGAATTTATAGTCTTTAAAAGGGCAAAGCAAAAATCTCCCACTTGAGTTAAAAATTTTGTTGTTTGAGCTATGGCACTATGATTTATAGGAAGGGAATTAAGCTTATCCTGTGCTATACTTGCCTGCCTCCAAATATCGCTAAAGAGTATCAGAGCCTGCTTTGGTGATGCTGTAACCCTTGACTTTGATAAAGAAACCTGTATTCCTTCAACGTTTGAAATAAGCTCATATAAGTTCTTTTGATATTGCCCCTGAAGGTAATTTCTAAATTCCTTTCTATCAAGATAAAGCAAAAAACTATATGTAGATGTTCCAACTACAATTATAGATACCACAATCGCAAGAAAGGACCTTTTGTTAAACATATTAACCCTCCTATCTGCAGAAAACATGCTTTCCAATTCGTTTTATTATAGGCCTTGACCATATCCATTTATTTGTCGTTTTTGCAGGATTGTAATAGTATATTGCACCGCCTGAAGGATCCCACCCATTTAAGGCATCATTGGCGGCCTTTTGGGGTGTAGGCTCCAGCTTTGCGTTTATCTGACCATCAGCAACTGCTGTAAAGGCCCCAGGCTGATATATAACTCCTGCAATGGTCTTAGGGAATCTTGGATCCCTTGTTCTATTAACTATAACCGCACCTACTGCTACCTGGCCTATATAAGGCTCCCCTCTTGCTTCTCCATTTATTGCCCTTGCAAGAAGATTAACATCAGACCTTTGGGGCTTTATAGCCTTCTGCCCTGCATTTATTCCAAGGGCCCTTAAGGTATTGCTGCCAACTACTCCGTCCGCCTTAAGCCCCTTTGCCCTTTGAAATTTCTTTACCGCATCTTGAGTATCTTTACCGAAATAGTTATCAGGATTTCCTTTAAAATATCCTAAGGCCTTTAGCTTTTCCTCAATTTTTTTTACTATATCGCCTTTAGATCCTATTTTGTATGAAGCCGCTTCAATATCCTTTATTTGAATAACTATTTGAGCTAAAAAAAATACTATTAAAAGTGGAAGGAATATTTGAACTAACCTTCTCATAGCATCCCTCCTTAAAAACAATTCTAAAGATATTTTTTACATTTTTTTCAATGATATGTATTAAATTAAATATTTTTTTAAGTTTGTGTTAATCCTTTGTAATATTAACCAATTTAACTTAAAAATGCTATATAATAAGGTAGAGGTGATAAATTTGAAAATCCTTTCACTTACTATATCAGCCGGAAAGGGACATCAAAAAGCAGCAGAAGCCGTAATGGAATACTACCTTAAAAACAACATTCCAGTCCAATTTGAAATGATAGACGCCTTTAAATATATCAATCCTATCGTTGATAAATTAATAATTGGGGGCTATTTAAAATCCTTAAAAAAGACTCCAAAGCTCTATGGAAAGCTTTATTACTACTCTGAAAATGAAGATTCCCTAGCTGCTATTTCAAATTTAATTCATGACTTGTTTTCAATTAAGCTTAAAAATTTATTAGATGAAATGAAGCCTGACGTTATCCTCTGCACCCATCCCTTTGCAATAGAAATGATGTCCATTTTAAAAAGAAAAGGAAAAACTAATGTCCCAGTTGCTGCAATACTCACAGATTATGCCCCACACCCTTTTTGGATTCATGAATATATAGATGCCTATATAATTCCAAACGAAGACTTTACAGATGATCTTTTAAACCTTGGTGTTGAAAGAAAAAATATATATCCCCTTGGAATTCCTGTATCCTCTGATTTTTTAAATGACATTCCAAAATCAAAGGCAAGGGGAATTCTACAGCTTGAAGATAAATTAACCATCCTTCTAATGGGCGGCGGCCTTGGAATAGGAAATATAAAAGATATATTTGAAAAACTAATCTTTAGTAATTTTGACATTCAAATAATAGCCGTTGCTGGATATAATACGATTTTAAAAAATCAACTTCAAAACTTAGCATTAAAATCAAATAAAAGGACCAAAATTTTAGGATACACAGACAAAGTCAATCTTTTAATGTCCGCCAGCGACCTACTTATAACAAAACCCGGAGGGCTTACAATAAGCGAGGCGTTAGTTAAAGGACTTCCTCTTATACTCTCAAACCCGATACCCGGGCAAGAAGAAAAAAATACGGAATACCTTCTAAACTGCGGCATTGCAGCCTATGTTAAAAAGCTAGAAAATATTCCTTCTATAATCAATCAAATAACATCCAGCCCTTTAAGGTTAAAATATATGCAGGATATGGCAAAGGAAAAATCAAAGCCAAATGCAGCAAAGGATGTAGGAGACCTTTTAATAAAAATGGCAAAGAAGGATTTTATTTAAGTCCCATCTTTGCCCTTTTTATTGTATTTGAAATTATCTCTAAGCTTTTTAATCTAAGCTCCAGTCTATTTCTCCTATTATTTCTAAAGGTTTCAACGCTATTTTCCTCCAATGCCCTTTTTAACATTTCTTCGCTTTTAGGATCAATTTTTCCCCTTGTAATATCTATAAAGCAAAGTGGTGGAAACATGACACACCACCAATTTTTCCCCTCTCCATTTCCTAAAACAACCCTTAAGGCCATATATTCCCCTGGTGGAACTATTAAATCTCCGTATTTTTTTATAGGAAAATTAAAACTTCCAAGGTAAACCTTTGATTTATAATCAAAACCGTTTTCCTCTAAAACCCTATTGGCAATTTCTTCAATTGTCAAAATGTTTTCAGAAAGTATCTCATAACTTTCATTATAATCCTTAATATCTTTAAGTTTGGGATAAATTTCCTTTAAAATCTCATCCCTCACTTTAAGCTTTATATTCTGATCAGCTGCCTTATCGCTATTGGCAATAACATGAAATCTTATAATATTCTCATTACTTTGAGTTGTTCCTACTAAAAACGGTAATACAAAAACTATAATGCAAATTAAAAATGCTATAATCCTTTTCATAATTTGTCCCCCTTATTTTACCTTTAACATAAAGTATTCCCCCTATTATAAATTTTATTCACCTTATTACTCCAACTCTTCTTATAAAGGATTTAACTTTAAAATTAAATTTTGCATTCCTAAAAGCTTCATCCCAATTTTTTTCGTATTTCTTAAAAAGATCGTATTTATGCTTTTTTGTCCAGCTCTTTAAATTCAAATAGTCATATCCTATGTCCTGTTGAAAATGCCTTACGACCTCTTTAAGTTCAATTTCAAATTGTTTTGAAATGTTTTCTTGTAATTCCTTTATAATATCAGATTTTAATATATCTTCATTCATTATATAATCTTCAACATCCCCCTCCATTTCAACATCAACATTAAACACTAATCGTCCATTTTCTTCATCAAGTTTTATTTTTGCCTCCGAAGAGGTTATATTGTATGATAAAACTTCTCTTTTGAACATAAATAACTTTTTTCCTTCATGTAGTTTATTAGAAATTATTGAGTATCCCCTTATATACCTATCATCAAGCTCTCCTACATATTTGGAATCCTTAATAAGAGCTACATTCTTTACAACGATTTCATCCTTTTGTCTATTTATAATCGGCAACATAGCCATCCCGCTGGATTTTATACCCCCTAAAAATTCGTTTAAACTAACACTTACCATAGTAGCAACCTTTGCTTCATTTTTTAAGATCCCTATTACATAGGAAGGCAACAGTTTTTCAAGCCTTGGACTTACCTTTATAAGATCACTAACATTCTTTGTTGCAACAACAAAGGCAGATCTATTCTTTTTGGGATCTCTATCTATCCAGTCTAAGACACACTTTAGGCTTTTATCATCCTTTAAAAGTTTTTCACCTAAAATCAAAAGCTTTTCATGGCCAAAAAATGGCTCTCTGTTTTGCTTTTTCCTAATCATCCCTATAGCCTCTGGAAGGCTTTGGGTTTTTACAGTAATTTCTTCTAAAACATCCGATTCCCCACCTTGAATTTTAGCGGGGTTTGGAACTAAAAAAGTTACCTCAAGATTTTGATTTTGAAATTCATAAAAAGGTTTTTGAGGGGCATCATTTTGTTTATCCTCCACCTTATCAACGGCAATGGAATAAATAAACATGATATCTTCTATCTCAGTCTTATCCCAGCATCCCATCAGTATAAGAGGGACTAATAAGAGTATTATAAACCTTTTCATCCTCTCGCCCCCTTTACCTTTGATGCTATAAACATCAATATTGGCAAAGCTATTATAGTATAGTATCCAAGAACCATTACTAATTTATCGGTAAGTTCAAAGGTTTCAGCTATACTGTCGGGGATTAAAGAAAGAACATATATTATTGGTAAAAACAAAATTGCCGTATGCTTAATCTCCTTTTGTTTAATCAAATTAGATCCAACTATGCTGTAGGCAAAAATAAGCATAACAATTGTAGTAAATATAAGCACTATCCAAAGGGAAAACAATAAACCTTCGATACCTTCTATAAAGGCTCCTGGAACGTCCGATGCTTTAATAAGAGATAGAGTAGGATATAATAGGGTGGAAGTATAGTCAACCCCAAACCTCGCAATACACTGAACAAAAACGATGATATATAAAACTACTATAAAGGAAATAGCAATCAAAGAACCCTTTAGGGCCTTTTCCGGCCTTCTTATAAAGGGAAATAGCAAAAACAAAACCTCAAACCCCGATAGCGAAAAAAGGCTATCGCTTACAGATTTTAATAATTTTAAAGGATCCACTCTTAAAATAGGTAAAAGGTTAGAGTAGTCGCTCTTTGGAAGATATATCAAAATAACTAAAAGCAATGTAAAGGCAACTAAGTAAAAGGCTGCCTCAAAAAACCTTGCTATTGCTTCTATCCCATTTCTAGCAAGAATTATTGCTAGGATTAAAATTGGAACCATTATATATTCAAGGGGTGTTTTAAAAAGAAGATACATTTTTGTCGTTTCTCCAAATATCCTTACCTCCATTGCAGTAAAAATAACATAGTAAACAAATACTGGAAAAGCAAGGACAGATCCTAAAAATTTACCAAACAAAAGCTTTAAGGTTTCAACAAGACCAAGTGAAGAATATTTTTTACCAACATCACAGATAAAATAAATTATAAGCATGCAAAGTAATCCACCTAAAATTAAAATAATCCACCCATTTGTTTCAACATCCTTAGCAAGAGTAGCAGGCAAAGTGAAAATTCCAACTCCAATAGGAGTTAAATATATAATAAGACCTAATTGAAAGGTAGATATTTTATCATCATTGGGAACCATCTTCATCACCCTGCCTTATTAAATCATTTGGGTCAAAATGCAAAGGTCTATGCTTTAAATACTTAAGAGGAAGCTTAAATGCGGAATCCTGCATATCCTCAAAGTAAAAGGGAGCCATAGGCGCAAGAAATGGTGTTCCAAAGCTTTTTATGTTAACTGTATAAATTAAAGTTGCTATATAAGCGAGAACTATTCCATAAAGGCCATAAACCGATGCTGCTATCATAAATATAAATCTTAAAAGTCTAAGAGCAGTTGCAAGCTCATAGTTAGTAATACTAAAGCTTGAGATTGCAGTTATTGCAACTACTATAACCATAATAGGGCTCACTATCCCTGCCGATACCGCCGCCTGCCCAATAACAAGACCTCCAACTATTCCTATTGTGGAACCTATAGGTCTTGGGAGCCTAACCCCTGCTTCCCTTAAAAGTTCAAAGGTAATCTCCATTATTATCGCCTCAACAAAGGCAGGGAAAGGAACTCCCTCCCTTGTTGCCGCAATGGATAGAGCAAGCTTTGATGGGATTATCTGGGGATGAAAGGAAGTTATAGCTATATAAAGAGCCGGAGATAATATAGAAAGCCCTCCTGCCAAAAGCCTTATAAACCTTACAAAGCTTGAGATAACCGGCCTTGAATAGTAATCCTCCCCCGATTGAAAAAAGGCATTCATAGTAACGGGAACAATAAGGGCAAAGGGGGAATTGTCAACTAAAATGCCCACCCTTCCCTCATAAATTGCCGCTGCAACAACATCCGGCCTTTCCGTCGTTTGAACCTGAGGGAAAATAGAAAAGGACCTCTCTTCGATTAGCTGTTGTAGATACCCGCTATCTAAAATGGCATCTATATTTATCTTGTCAAGCCTTTTATTTAGCTCATCCAAAACCCTTTTGTCTACAATATCATCTATATACATTATTGCTATATCCGTCTTTGACCTTACCCCAATCCTCTTTTGCTTTATTTTGAACCTTGGATCCCTTACCCTTCTTCTTATAAGGGCAGTATTTATTCTAATTGTTTCGGTAAATCCATCCCTGGGCCCTCTAATTACCGTTTCAGCTGAAGGTTCTGTAACGCTTCTTGTAGGGAAGGCCTTCGTTGCGATTAAAAGGGCCTTTTCGGTATAATCTATTAAAAGTCCCGTATCCCCGCTTAAAACCTCCATAACAAGGTCTTCGATAATATCAATTTCTTTAAAGTCAGTAACTGCCATTGCATTATCCTTTGTAGCTTCAAAAATCTTATTTTTAATCTCATCAAAACTTGGAGGAACTTCCCTCGATGAAATCATTAAAGGCATTAGGACGAATTCATCTAAAAGAAGTTTATCCGCCATCCCATCAACATAGAATAAAAACATCCTTATCTTATCGTCCCCGCCTACCTCAAATTCCCTAAAAACAACATCATCACAGTCCTTAAGAATGTTTTTTATAATGCCTATATTTTCATTTATATCTTTGCTAATCTTTGTCTTTGTCTCTGGGGTATATGTATAAGTGACTTCCCTTTTTCTTCTCATAAAAATCAACTCCATCAAGGAAGTATTTTTGTCATGAAATAAAGAATAAATCCTATTACTAAAGTAACTATAGAAGAAATCTTAGAAAATTTTGCTTCATAAAGAAGGGATTTTTTATTATAATCCAAACTATCTAAATATAAAAAAACACTAGAAATTAAGAAAAGAACAAAGGTATTAACATTAAACTGGTCTTTAATAAATTCCACAATCACCTTCATGAAATCATCTCCCGATTTTAGTTTTCCAAGCTGTGCAAAAAATATACAAAAAAGCTGATGGCAAAAGCCATCAGCTTATGTATCTATTTACAAAATCTATATCTTCTTTTTTATCAACATCATTGCCTATCTCGGGGTATTTAGTAAGTATTGCCCTTCCCTTCACCTCGAACATATCACAAATCTTTTTTTCAACCGCATTTATAGTTAAAATGCCTAATATTAACCTTAACAAAAAGGAAAATCCTAAAACCTTCCCCATCCTCAAGGGCTTTTTTCTATAGGCTATAAGCTCCTCTGCCTTTTTTGTTGCCCTTTCAACAACATTGGGATTTATAAATACTAAATTCCCACCCGTAAAGGTGCCTTCCTTCATTTTTACATATGTTCTTCGAACATCTGGATATTTCTCGTCATTAAGGCTTTTGTCTATTATCGGATAACCCACGTCTAAAGTATCCCTAACACATTCTAAAACAAAATCCCTAACCGCATCCCCCTTTATCAAGGGAATATCCGATGTGCAAACTAAAAGTGGCCTTTCAAAGTCTCCTATAACCTTTACGCTGTATTTTATATTATCTAGCATTTCGCCGGTAGATTTAATAAACCCATCAATCAAATGCCCTATCCTATCCTTTAACATTTCATCCCCAACAACGTATATGTTGTCAACAACACCTGAATCCCTCAGTGCATCTATAACATATTCTATCATAAAACGCCCCTTAATCTCTAAAAGGGCCTTTGGTTTTCCATCTTCACCCTTATCCCCCGCAAGAATTAAAGCATTAACCATCAGCTACACCCCTTCATTTACCGTTTTAACTAAAAAGACATCCTTTATATAATCCCTTAATCTATTATAGCATACCTGTGCCTTTTCTCCATCCTCAAAAACACCTATAACGGCAGAACCGCTTCCCGTCATTATGCTTCCTTCGGCCTCAAAATCTAGCATTATATTTTTAATTTCTAGCAAAATAGGATATTCATTTAAAGTAACAGTTTCAAGGACATTTACCATATTAGTTGCCAGCATCTTATAATTCTTATTGTTTATGTATTCTATCAACTTATCTATGTTAGGCCTTTTATTTATTTCATCAAGCCTTAGCTTAGAATAAACCTCCTTTGTTGATATATTTATATTGGGCTTTGCAATGACTATATGTAAATTTTCTATTTTTTCAATAGGGCTTATAATCTCTCCTATCCCTTCAACAAGGCTTGTTCTATTCACTATGCAAAAGGGAACATCGGCACCAACTTTAAGTCCTACTTCCATCATCTCTTTCTGATTCATGTTAAGATTAAACAGTTCATTTAACGCCTTAATAACCCCTGCCGCGTCTGAACTTCCCCCTCCAAGACCTGCACCGTGGGGAATATTCTTTTTAATATGAATTTTAACTCCATAGTCTATCCCAAACTTTTTAAAGATTAAATCTGCTGCCCTATAGCAGGTATTAGACTCATCAAGGGGAATGTCCCTTTTATCGGATGTTATGAAAATCCCACTTTTTGTTTTTTCTATTGTTAAGTAGTCATATAAGGAAACGCTCTGATTTATCATTCTTAAAATATGATATCCATCACTCCTTTTACCTACTACATCAAGGGATAAATTAACCTTTGCAGGACACTTTATTTCAACCCTATCCACATCATCACCTCTTTCGACTTAAAATGATTATACATTATTTTACAAATGAGTTCAATAACATAGGGACGGTTCATTACAAATTTGTCTTTGCCAAATTCATAAAAGTAATGAACCGTCCCTATAATCATTTCATGAAGGTCTTTTTAGGAACTATGATTTTCATTCCAGGTTCAATATAATCAGGGTTTTCAATCTCATTTAACTTTACAATATCCTCTACCTTTGTTCCATATTTCTTTGCTATCTTCCAGAGGGTGTCATGGGGCTGAACAGTGTATATAACAAGGCTTGGCATATTCTTTATCATTTCGGTTATGTCTATTTCATTTAGAGACTTTAATATATCATAAACGCTCTTTTTATAAAGCTTCATATGGCATACAAGATTAGCTTTTACATTAACTTCCTTATCGGAGAACTTTTCATAACTTATGCTTTCAAGTTTTACTGAGCACATTGGAATCATATCTATC
>JAOAEI010000036.1 GCA_026416875.1 Caloramator sp. | reverse complement strand
TCAATAAAGTTTCTAAAATTATATAATATTTAGATGTTGATTTTGATGAAAATTTATTTTATAATAAAATTGAACGAAAACGTTTACGAAAAAGTTTAGGGGGTTCAGCGATGCAATCATTATGGCACATAAGCTTAAATAAATATGACTGCAAACAAAACAGAAAATACGAAACGATATTTACTTTAGCTAACGGATATAGAGGTTTTAGAGGGACGCAGGATTTTTCCAAAAAAGGTGAATGTGGCAATTTTATTGCCGGTATTTTTGATAAAAATGACGCTCAGGTTACTGAAATAGTTAATTGCCAGAACCCATTAGTATTAAACATTTATTTTGACAGTGAGGCTGTTGACATAGATAATTCAGAGGTTTTAGAGTATGAAAGAACATTAAATATGCAAGAAGGTGTTTTATATTCTAAATATACCTTAAAACTTCCAAGCGGTAGAATAGTAAATGTTCAAGTTGAAAGATTTGTGAGTAGGAACAACGTTCATAGATGGGCAGAAAAGTATGTAATAACACCAGTTAACTTCTCATCAAAAATGTTTGTTGAAAATATAATCGATGGAACAGTTACAAATAGTTCCTTAGATCCTTATTATAAAACAAAACACTTTGAAGTTGTCGGTTTGTATGATTTAAAACCAGGAATTGCCCTTAAAACTGTTACTATAGATAACAAAATCGAGATAGTAGAAGCATCTACTTTGTTTCATTTAAATACTCATGGAAATATATTTACAAACAGAAAATTTGGTAAGTTTGGTGAAATCGCCAGAGAAATTTATGAAGCTTTTGTAAAGGAAGGTAGAGAATATACTCTAGTTAAATATGGAGTTACATACACTTCTCGTGATACAAAGGATGATATTTTAGCTCTAGCAAAGGAAGAATTATCTGAATACATAAGGGAAGGTTATGACTTTGAAAAGGACAAGCATGTAGAATATTGGAAAAAATTATGGGATGATATCGATATCCAAATTAAAGGTGATGACCCTGCACAGCGAGGTTTAAGATTTAATCTATTCCAGTTGTCTTCATCGGCTTATGATGGAGATGAAAGAGTAAGTATAGCGGCAAAGGCCCTTCATGGTGAAGGATATAAGGGTCATGTTTTCTGGGATACAGAAATATTCATGTTGCCATTTTTTATCTATACTAATCCTAAAGTAGCAAGAACTCTTTTAATGTATAGATACAATACTTTAGATGGTGCAAGAAAAAATGCAGCACTAAACGGTTATAAGGGTGCTCAATTTCCTTGGGAATCAGCAGACGATGGAACAGAGGTAACACCAAAGTGGGGATTTGATTATGATGGTAATCCTGTGAGAATATGGACTGGTGATGAAGAGTTCCATATTAATGCTGATATTGCCTTTGCGGTTTGGGAATATTACAGAGCAACACAAGATAGAGAATTCCTCGATAATTATGGAACAGAAATAATCTTAGATACTGCAAAGTTTTGGAGTAGCAGACTTGAATATAACAAAGAAAAAAATAGGTATGAAATAAACAAAGTAATAGGTCCTGATGAGTTCCATGAACACGTAAACAACAACGTTTATACAAATTATCTTGCAAAGTGGAACATGAAAAAGGCTCTGGAAATTGTAGAAATATTAAAGAAAGAAAATCCCGTTTTACTAAGTAAATTATGCATTAAACTTGGTCTTTCAGATTTAGATTTCGATGAATGGCAAAGAAAGCTACAATTGATTTATATTCCGATGGCTAAAGATGGTAAGCTTATTGAACAATTTGAAGGTTATTTTGATTTAGCAGACATTCCTATTACAGAATACGATGAGAATGGAATGCCAAAGTGGCCAGATTTAAAGGGACACAAGCTTCATGATACACAGCTTATAAAACAAGCAGATGTAGTTATGTTAATGCTCCTTTTAGGCGATGAGTTTGATTTGGAAAGCAAGAAAATTAACTATGAATATTATGAAAAGAGAACTATGCATAAATCATCTTTAAGTCCTTCTATGTATTCAATAATGGGTTTAGTAGTTGGAGATACTCATAATTCGTATAAATACTTCATGAAAACTGTCTATACAGATCTTGAAGATAACCAGGGTAATGCTGCCTTTGGACTTCATGCAGCTTCGACAGGTGGTTCATGGCAAAGTGCTGTATTTGGATTTGGAGGATTTAGTGTAGATAAGGAAGAAATTCCAAACTTTAATCCTTGGATACCTGAAGTTTGGAGTGAACTTAATTATAAGATAAATTGGAGAGGTTCAAGGATTAAAGTTAGTGTAAATAAAGATACAGTTAAGTTGTCAAGCGATAAAAGGACAGAGGTTAAGGTGTATGGTAAAAAATATGTAATTGAGGAAAATAATGTTTTAGAAATACCAAGGATGTGATATTATAAAGGTGCTTACAGATAAAAATAGGAGGGATTTGAATGGAAAGAGGTGTAACAATTAAGGATGTTGCCAAAAAGGCTGGTGTTTCTGTAAGCACCGTGTCTAGAGCCTTTAACAATTATAGCGATATAAACCCAGAAACAAGAGACAATATATTAAAAATTGCAGAGGAGCTTGGGTATAGACCTAACATAATGGCTAAAAGCTTAAGTTCAAATAAAAACTTTAGATTAGGGATGCTTGTTGAAGATTATGATTTAACTGGAGGAATGCTCAATCCATTAGTATTTCAGCTTGTTATGTCTTTTAAGAATGCAGCAGATAAACAAGGCTTTGAAACGGTTTTGCTCTCAACAAGCACTGATATGCAAAAATCCCAAAAACTTTCAAAACTTTATCTTGAGAAGCAACTTGACGGTGCCTTTATAATGGGGCTTAAATTAACAGATGAATACTATAAGGAACTTATGGAGTTTTCTCAGCCCTGTGTTTTATATGATATCTACATTAATAATCCTAATATTGGTTGCGTTGGAGTTGATAACGTTAAGGGGGCGTTTTTGGCAACTGAATATTTAATAAAGTTAGGGCATAAAAAAATAGCTATGATCAATGGACATAAGGATGCCTTTGTAAGCTATGAAAGATTAGATGGATATTTTTTAGCATTAAATAGATATGGATTAAAAATACAACAGGATTTGGTTGTTTATGCTGATTTTACAGATCAGGGGGCTGCAAAAGCTGTAGAGGAGCTCATAAGAAAACATAAAGACATAACAGCTATATTTTGTGCTAGCGATTTAATGGCGATTGGGGCTATGAATGCTTTGAATAACTTAGGATATTCAATCCCTGAAGATATATCGATTGTTGGATTTGATGATCTATATCTTGCCCAAATATCTAAGCCAAAGTTAACAACTATTAGGCAGGATACATTTAGCATAGGTGAATCTGCTGCTAATATATTAATAAATTTAATTTCTGGGCAAAGAATAGGCAGGGTTGTTATTCAACCTGAGCTTATAGTGAGAGATTCTACAAAAATTTTACAAGTATAATACCCTTTTATGGGTAAATATAAATAAAAATTAAAGGGGGATTCATATGAAAAGGCTAGTTGCACTTTTTACAGCTGCTGTTATGGCAGTTGGGATTTTTGCAGGAAGCACAGTAAAACCTGCAAAGGTAAATGCTGCATCAAAAAAGGTTATCAAGTTAGGAGTATGGGCATCTTCACCTGCGGAATCAGAGCTGCTTGATAATCAAATCAAAGAATTTGAAAAACTTTATCCAAACATCAAAATTGAAAAGCAAGTAATTACAGGGGACTACAACCAAGCTATGCAAGTTAAAATTGCTTCAAAAACAGAACCAGATGTGTTCTATCTTGATGTTTACCAAGCACCAGCTTACATAGCAAAAAAGGTTGTTGAGCCACTTGACAAGTATCTAGACAAAAATGATGTAAAGGATTTTGAACCTTCATTATTAAAAGGTTTTTCAAATGGTGGAAAAATCTACGGATTGCCAAAGGATTACAATACATTAGTATTATTCTACAACAAGGATATGTTTAAGGAAGCAGGAATTACAAAGGCTCCAACAACTTGGAAGGAACTTGAAGAAGTTGCAAAGAAGCTAACAAAGAATGGCGTTAAGGGGTTATCACTCTCAATTGACGCTGCAAGATTCATACCATTTATGTTCCAATCAGGTGCTAAAATTAATGATGGCGACAAACCAGTATTTAACACTCCACAGGCTGCTAAAGGTTTAGACTTCTATGTGTCATTATTAAAGAAAGGTTATGCAGCAACTCCAAAAGAGCTTGGTGTTGGCTGGAATGGAGATGCTCTTGCACAAAAGAAGGCTGCAATGGTTATAGAAGGCGGATGGATGATCCCATTTATGAAGGATGCGGCACCAGATGTTAACTACGGAATAGCTAAACTTCCAAAGGGTGATAAGGAAGGAGATTTAGTATTTACAGTTGCTTATGTAATGAGCTCACGTTCAAAGAATAAGACAGAAGCTGCTGAAGTAATTAAGTTCTTAACAGGAAGACAAGCACTTTCAATGACTGCAGAAAGTGGTCTTGCAATTCCATCAAGAATTTCAATGGGTAGTGTTTATACTGCTAAATACCCAGAAAGAAAGCCACTTGTTGACATGGTAAAATACTCACAAGTATATCAATTTGGAATTAACAGCTCAAAGATTCTTGATGCTTTGAATAAAGCTTGTGAAAAGCTCTACTTCAATAAAGTTAAGGATGCAAAGACTGCACTAGATCAGGCAATTAAGGAAGTTAAATAATATAGGGAAGCGGTTTTCCGCTTCCCATTTTTAAAGGAGGTCTATAAATGAGCCTAGAAGTTAAAACAAATGTAGCACCTTCTAAACCAAAGGTTATGACCATGAAAAGATTAAAAAGGAAGGAAAAAATAGAAGGATGGCTGTTTGTGTTGCCATTTGTTATATCTGCTTTAGTATTTTTTATTGGACCGCTTTTAGTTGCTTTTATGCTTAGCTTTAAAGAATATTCTTATCTTGATATGGTCAGCATGTTTGAAGCTCCATGGGTGGGGTTGTCAAATTATATAAATGCGTTTAAAGATTCTACCTTCCTTAGAGCACTATTAAATACAACTTTGTATTCTTTAGGTGTAGTTCCAATTCAGCTTTTTATTGCTCTTGTTTTAGCTCTTATTGTTGATTCGGATATAAAGGGTAAAACATTTTTTAGAGTAGCTTATTATATTCCAACAGTTACTTCAACGGTTGCTGTTTCTGTTATGTTCCTATTTATATTTAAAAGCGATGGAGTTTTAAATAAAATTTTAAGCTTTTTCAACTTGCCACCATATAATTGGTTTGGGGATACTAGGCTTGCTCTACCTACGATTATGATGATGGCAATTTGGTCTTCTGTCGGTCTTTATATGGTTATTTTCCTTGCAGGTCTTCAGGATATTCCTTCATCCTTATATGAGGCAGCAAGAATAGATGGTGCTAATAAACTACAAGAAGTTTTATATATAACTATACCTTTGTTAAAGCCGACAATATTCTTTAATCTTGTTGTGTCTTTAATAGGAACATTCCAAGTATTTGACCAAGCCTTCGTTGTTTCAAACGGAACTGGTGGGCCTCTTGATTCAACAATGACGGTAGTGCTTTATTTATACAAAACAGGTTTTAGGGATTTTCAGATGGGATATGCAAGTGCAATTGCATTTATATTGTTTGCTATAATATTTATTCTGACACTTATTCAGAGGAAGTTCTTCGGTGAGGAAACTGAGTTTTAGGGGTGATTAGATGCAGAAAGGATTTAAAATATCCAAGGTGATATTCTACCTAGTCTTAATAGGATATGCGATAATTTGTCTTGGTCCATTTTTGTGGAGCTTTATTACATCCTTTAAACCTACCAGCGAAATCAATAATTTTAACATAGATTTTAAGACCCTTTCGGCTAAAAACTATATATTTTTGTGGAAGGAATTCCCTTTTGCAAGATGGGTTTTTAACAGCATATACGTTGCCCTTATAGTTACCCTTGGAAATATTCTTTTTAACTCTATGGCGGGCTATGCCCTTGCAAGGATAAATTTTCCAGGAAAGAAAGCTCTGTTTTTAGCAATTCTAGGTATGATGATGGTGCCGGGGCAGGTTGTTATGGTTCCTACTTTTATTCTTTTATCAAAATTAGGTTGGGTTAACACTTATAAAGGACTTACTATACCATTTTTAACAAGCCTTTTTGGAATATTTTTAATGAGGCAGTTTTTTACGACAATTCCTAAAGCCATCGAGGAATCTGCAATGATAGATGGTCTTAGCCGGTTTGGAATATTCTTTAGAATAGTTCTGCCCCTTGCAAGACCAGCCCTTTCAACTCAATTTATTTTAATGTTTACAGGAAACTGGAATAGCTTCCTATGGCCAAGCCTTTTGGCTCAATCAGAAGAAATGTATACGCTTCCGGTTGGACTTAACTCCTTCTATGGACAATATTATCAATTCTGGGATCAGGTATTAGCAGGGGTTATGATTCTATCGATTCCATCGATATTGATATTTTTAATCTTCCAAAAGAATTTTATAAAGGGTATAGCAACCACAGGATTGAAGGAATAAGGCTGATCACTCAGCCTTTTTGTTTTTTTAAATATAGACAAAATCCGATTTTTATATTAAAATTTTAGATAATTCTTAAAAATGAATTATATGATATTTCAAATTTCGATAACAGTGGGGGATAAAAGTGGAAAGAAGTGAAGTTTTAAAGGGATGTAAACGCATTGTTGTTAAAGTTGGAACATCTACATTAACCTACAGCAACGGTTTGCCAAATTATGATGCAATGGAAAAGCTTATAAAGCAGCTTGCTAACGCTAAAAACAAAGGATATGAAATTGTACTAGTAACTTCAGGTGCAATAGGTGTAGGAATGGCAAAGTTAAAACTCAAGCAAAGGCCAAAGACAATTCCAGAAAAGCAGGCGTGTGCTGCTGTTGGACAAGGTCTTTTGATGCACATATATGAAAAAGTATTCTCTGAATATTGTATAAACGTTGCACAAATATTGCTAACGAGGGAAGACGTAAATGAGAGACAAAGATTTTTGAATGCTCGAAATTTAATGTTTGAACTAATTAAAAATGATATTGTTCCAATTATTAATGAAAATGATGCAGTTGCAGTCGATGAAATAAAAATAGGTGACAATGATAATTTATCTGCCCTTGTCGCTATGCTGTCAGATGCAGATTTGCTTATTATACTTTCAGATATAGATGGATTGTATGATAAAGATCCTAATATATTTGCGGATGCTAAATTAATTTCTACAGTGAAAAAAATTAATGATAATATTTTGAAAATGGCGGGTGATAGTAAAACCAAAATAGGAACAGGTGGTATGCTAACAAAACTACAAGCTGCAAAGATTGCAAATTCCTCTGGTATACCAATGATAATCGCAAGGGGGAATTTGGACGGAGTAATTACAAGAATATTAAATGGAGAAGAAATTGGAACAATTTTTTTAAGTAATAAAAAGCCGTTTAGCTGCAGGATGGGTTGGATTGCATTTGCTAAAAAACCTAAGGGAGAAATTTATATTGATAATGGGGCTGTAAAGGCTCTTGTAGAAGACAATAAAAGCCTTTTGAGCCCAGGTGTTAAGAAAATTGAAGGGAATTTTTTAAAAGGCGACTGCGTTTTAATCCTTTCTCAGGAGGGTAAGCAGGTTGCTAAGGGACTTATAAATTATTCATCCTCAGAAATTAGTGATATTATATTAAAAAATCCAGAAAGCTTTAATCAACTATACAAGGAAATTGTCCATAGAGATAATATGGTTATAATATGGGAGGAATAGTTATGGATTTAAAAGGATTTATTCTTGACAAGGCGATAAAAGCAAAACTTGCTTCAAGGGAAATAGAAAAGTTAGATACAGATACTAAAAACAAAATATTACTTGAGATGGCAAAGGATTTAGAGGAAAATAAAGGACTATTAATTAATGAAAACAAAAAGGATATAGAAAAGGCTAAAAGTCAAGGGCTTTCAAATGCTTTGATTGATAGATTAATGCTAAATGAAAAAAGAATTTTAGATATGGCTTTAGGATTAAGGAAAATAGCAGAATTACACGATCCTATCGGTGAAGCTGTTAAGATGTGGAAAAGACCAAATGGACTTGAAATAACTCAAGTAAGGGTCCCACTTGGAGTTATAGGGATTATTTATGAAGCAAGACCTAACGTTACTTCAGATGCTGTTGGATTATGTTTAAAATCCGCCAACGCTGTTATATTAAAGGGCGGAACTGAGGCTATTAATTCAAATAAGTTTATAGTTGAATTGCTTAGAAAAGCTTTAAAAAGGTTAAACCAAAATCCTGAAATTATTCAATTCATCGATGTTGCTGATAGAGAGGCAACTTTTCATCTTTTAAAACTTAATGGTTATATAGATTCTTTAATACCAAGGGGCGGGTATTCCCTTATAAATTTTGTTGTTCAAAATTCTTCTATTCCAGTTATTGAAACCGGTGTTGGAAATTGCCATGTCTATGTTGACTATAATGCAGATTTTGATATGGCTGAAAAGATTATAATAAATGCAAAGGTTCAAAGGCCAGCGGTATGTAATGCAATTGAAAATTTGCTAGTTCATTCAAATATTGCTAAAGAATTTATACCTATTATATGTGGCAAATTAAAGGATTGTGAAGTTGAGATAAGAGGATGTGAAAGAACAAGAAAATTAGTGGATTATGTTCTTCCTGCTAATGAGGAGGATTATAAGACGGAGTATCTAGACTTAGTTATAGCAGTTAAAATAGTGGACTCGATTGAAGAGGCGATTGAGCATATCAATAAATACGGCACAAGACATTCAGAAGCAATAATAACAAATG
Organism: Caloramator sp.; assembly: GCA_026416875.1. Lineage (GTDB taxonomy): Bacteria > Bacillota > Clostridia > Clostridiales > Caloramatoraceae > Caloramator. The sequence goes on along the minus strand of JAOAEI010000036.1, from coordinate 8,010 downwards.
ATTATTCTAATGCAAGGAAATTTCAAAAGGAAATCGATGCGGCTGTAGTTTATGTTAATGCTTCAACGAGGTTTACAGATGGATTTGAATTTGGCTTTGGAGCAGAGATAGGAATAAGTACTCAAAAGATGCATGTAAGAGGACCTATGGGCCTTGAAGCTCTAACGAGTATAAAATATATAGTGAATGGTAGCGGTCAAGTAAGATAGTAATATTTTATTGACTTTGGCAATATAATGTATTAAAATATATTTTGATATTAAAAATATTTGATAATCAAAATAAAGGAGGAAGATAATTTGCAAATAAAAAGAATTACAAAGGTGGCTATGTTTGCAGCAATTTTAAGTGTTTTATCCTTTGTTTCAATTCCAATTGGAACAGTTCCAATTACATTGCAAACCTTCGGAGTATTTTTATCGGGTTTAGTATTAGGAGGTAAGGAAGGTGCACTAGCCGTATTAGTTTACATATTGCTTGGCGCTGTGGGACTTCCTGTTTTTGCAGGTGGAAGGGGTGGATTTGAAGTTTTAATTGGACCTACTGGAGGATATTTAATTTCCTTCCCAATAGCTGCATTTATTTTAGGAAAATGTGTAAAATTTAATAATAAGATTTTAGATATGTTAATTGTAATATTGTGTGTATTTATAATATATGCCATTGGAGTTCCCTATTTAAAGTATGTGACGGGCATGGATTTTCAAAGAGCATTAAAGATAGGGATGATTCCATTTATAATTCCTGATATAATAAAGGCAGCAACAGCATATTTTATATCAGTTGAAGTAAACAAAAGAATTAATATAAGGCTTTGAGGTGATTTGATGGATAAGTCCTACAGTGTATTAAACCAACTTCTTGTAGATATTTTTAACGATATTTTATTAATCGAACAAAATGCCTTAAAAAGCGGTGAACTTTCAGATATTTCAATAACTGAAGTCCATGCCATTGAAGCAATTGGAAAGTCTTCCGAAAGAACTATGGGAGAGGTTGCACAGGATTTAAAGGTTACTATGGGAACTCTTACAATAATGGTTGATAAATTAATAAGAAAAGGATATGCAGAAAGATTTCGATCAGAAGAGGATAGAAGGGTTGTTTTTGTAAGGCTAACTAAAAAAGGGGAGCTTGTTTACAAGCTTCATGAAAGGTTTCACCATGAAATGATAAGAAGCATTATTGAAGGATTATCCGATGAAGAGGAAAAAATCCTTATAAGTTCCTTAGAAAAACTTAAGGAATTTTTTAGAAAAAAATATGACCTAATTTTAAGAAAAGAGTGATGCGATGTGAGAAATGTAAAGGTATTATCAACCGGAAGTTATGTTCCTGAAGGCATCTTTGATAATGAATTTTTAAGTTCGATTGTTGAAACTGATGATGAATGGATTACAACAAGGACTGGAATTAAAACAAGGCATATATCAAAGGGTGAGGATACGTCGGATTTAGCATACAAAGCAGCAATGGATGCAATAAAAAGGGCAAAGATAGATCCAGAGGAAATCGAGCTTATAATCGCAGCAACGGTAACGCCGGACAATTTTACCCCTTCAGTATCCTGTATGCTGCAGGAAAAACTAAAGGCTCAAAGGGCTGCCTGCTTTGATATAAACGCAGCCTGCAGCGGATTTTTATATGCCCTATCTATTGCAACATCTATGATTAAGGGCGGTGGCTTTAACAATGCCCTTATAGTTGGGGCGGAGGTTTTATCAAAGGTTGTGGATTGGAAGGACAGAAATACCTGCGTGTTGTTTGGCGATGGTGCTGGAGCAGCCTTTTTAAAGCTAAGCGAAGAAAAAGGAATAATAAATAACTTTATTGCCTCCGATGGCTCAAAGGGAAAACTTTTAAAAATACCTGCAATTTCAGTAAATAACCCTATTGCTTTTAACGAGCAGCCAAAATCACACATATTTATGGATGGAAGGGAAGTTTTTAAATTTGCAACGGAGGTTATAGTTGACAGCATAGAAAGGGTATTAAGGGACAGCAGTTTAAGTCTAGATGATATAAAACTAATTATTCCCCATCAAGCTAATATAAGGATAATAGAGTTTGCAGCAAAGAAATTAAAATTAAGCCTAGATAAATTTTATATAAACATACAAGATTATGGCAATACTTCTGCTGCCAGCATTCCAATAGCCTTAGACCAAGTATATAAAAATGGCCTGGTTCAAAAGGGCGATAAGATAATTCTTGTAGGCTTTGGTGGAGGTCTAACCTGGGGTGCGGCGCTTTTAGAAGTTTAATTTAATGTCTAATATTTTGAAAATAAAAATATTTGAATTTCAAAAGAAAGGAGAATAATTATGGTATTTGAAAGATTAAGGGACATCATTTCAGAAAACATGGGAATTGAAAAGGAGGAAATCACTTTAGAAACAAGCTTCGAGGATTTAGGACTTGACTCACTAGACCTTGTTGAGCTTGTTATGAACGTTGAGGATGAATTTGGAATTGAAATCGAAGAGGGACAAAACTTTTGCACTGTTAAGGATGTTGTAGGCTACATAGAAGAAAGAATTTAACTGGGGGAATTGAAATGTTTGAAACAAGAATAACAAAGATGATAGGAATAAAATACCCAATATTTCAAGGCGGAATGGCTTGGATTGCTGATGCTACCTTAGCATCAGCAGTTTCCAATGCAGGAGGTCTTGGAATTATTGCCGCAGGAAATGCTCCTGCAGAATGGGTTAGGGAAGAAATAAAAAAGGCAAAGGAACTTACAGATAAACCCTTTGGAGTAAATATAATGCTTTTAAGTCCCTATGCTGATGAGGTTGCAAAGGTTGTAGCAGAAGAAAGGGTTAAGGTGGTAACAACAGGAGCAGGAAATCCTTCAAAATACATAGAGATGTGGAAAAAGAATGGAACGATTGTTATTCCCGTTGTGCCTTCTGTTGCCCTTGCAAGAAGGGTTGAAAAATATGGCGCTGATGCTGTTATTGCAGAGGGTGGAGAATCAGGAGGCCATGTCGGTGAACTTACGACTATGGCTTTAGTTCCTCAGGTTGTTGATGCGGTAAATATTCCAGTCATTGCAGCAGGTGGCATTGGAGATGGAAGAGGTTTTGCTGCAGCCCTTATGCTTGGGGCGGAAGGGGTTCAGCTTGGAACGAGATTTTTAGTTGCAAGAGAATGCACCGTCCATGAAAACTATAAAAGGATGGTTTTAAAGGCTAAGGATATCGATACCGTTGTAACTGGAAGATTTACTGGACATCCCGTAAGGATACTTTTTAACAAACTTGCAAGAGTAATGCTTCAAATGGAAAAGGAAGGCGTTGATGTTGAAAAATTTGAGGAAATAGGAAGGGGAAGCCTTCAAAGGGCAGCAAAGCAAGGTGATATTGAAAACGGTTCTGTGATGGCAGGACAGATTGCAGGACTTGTAAAAAAGGAAGAATCCTGCAGTGAAATAATTGAGGATTTAGTAAAGGGTGCAGAGGATACCATAAAAAATATGTTTAAAAATTATATCAAGGAGGATTAGTGTGGGCAAAGTAGCATTTGTATTTTCAGGTCAGGGTTCCCAATACGTTGGCATGGGGAAGCAGCTTTATGAAAATTTTGATGATGTTAAGGAGATTTTTAATTTAGCTAAAATAAATTCAAATAAAGATGTTATAAACCTTTGCTTTAATGGACCTTCTGAGGAGCTTGATAAAACAGAAAATGCTCAGGTTTGCATATTAACAGTAAGTATTGCTTCTCTATTAGCGTTAAAAAGATTTGGGATAAGTGCAGATTATGTAGCAGGATTTAGCCTTGGAGAATATTCAGCACTTGTTGCTGCAGATGTTTTAAGCTTTGAGGATGCTGTGAAAATAGTTACATTAAGAGGAAGGCTAATGCAAAATGCCTTTAAAGATGGAAACTATGGAATGGCTGCAGTTATCGGGCTTGATATAGAAGATGTAAAGGAGATAGTAGAAAAAGCACAACAGGAAGAATTTTTAAGTATAGCAAATCTTAACTGCCCAAAACAGACGGTAATAGCAGGGCATACAAGGGCTTTGGAATTGGCAAGGGAGCTTGTAGAAAACAAAAAAGGTAAGTTTATAAGGCTTTCGGTAAGCGGTGCCTTTCATACTGAGCTTTTAAAGGAATCTGCAGATAATTTTTATGAAAACATTAAAGGATATGATTTTAAGAATCCTTCTATTCCAATAATTGCTAATGAAACTGCAAAGCCTCTTGATAAGAATATAAAGGAATCTTTAAAACTTCAAATGATAAGTCCCGTTCTTTGGGAGGAGAGCATTAAATATTTAATAGACCTTGGCGTTGATACATTTATAGAATTAGGACCTGGAAAGGTTTTAACTGGATTTATTAAAAAGATCGATAGAAAGGTAAAAACATTAAACGTTGAGGATATAGAATCCCTAGAAAAAACTTTAAAGGAATTGGGAGTGGTTGAATGTTAAAGGGTAAGATTGCATTAATAACAGGTGCAGCAAAGGGAATAGGAAGGGCAATTGCAGAAAAATTTGCAATAGAAGGTGCAAGTTTAGTTTTAAACTATAGAACCTATAACGATGGTTTAAAGGAGCTTGAAGAAAAGTTAAAGGGCTTTGGTGTTGAAGTTTTATTAGTTCAGGGGGATGTTAAAAATTACTCCGATGCAGAAAATATGGTTAAGACTTCTTTGGATAAATTTGGTAAGATAGATATTTTAGTTAACAACGCTGGAATAACAAAGGATAACCTTTTAATGAGGATGAGCCCTGAGGATTTCGATGAGGTTTTACAGGTAAACCTTAAGGGTGCCTTTAACCTTATAAAGGCTGGAGTTCCCCATATGATCAAGCAAAAAAGCGGAAGAATCATAAACATATCATCGGTAATAGGCCTTATAGGTAATGCAGGACAGGCAAACTATGCAGCATCAAAGGCAGGTCTTATAGGCCTTACAAAATCCGTTGCGAAGGAAGTTGCATCAAGGAATATAACAGTAAATGCCATAGCACCAGGATACATTGTAACCGATATGACTGAAAAACTTCCTGAAAAGATAAAGGAAAAGATGATGGAGCTAATTCCATTAAAAAGGCTTGGAAATCCTGAGGATGTTGCAAATCTTGCAGCATTTTTAGCCTCAGATATGGCCTCATATATAACTGGGCAGGTAATAAATGTAGATGGCGGTATGGTAATGTAAGGAGTGATAAGAATGAAAAGAAGAGTTGTTGTTACAGGACTTGGAGCTATAACGCCTATAGGAAACGATGCTAAGTCCTTCTTTGAAGGAGTTAAGGAAGGAAGGCTTGGAATTGACTATATAAAAAGCTTTGACACAGAAAATTTCAAAGTAAAGGTTGCAGCAGAGGTTAAGGATTTTGATCCTAACAACTACATGGATAGAAAAGAAGCAAAGAGGATGGATAGATTCTGCCAGTTTGCAGTGGCATCCTCTATCGAAGCTGTTAAGGATTCAGGGATAGAAGTAGAAAAAATAGATAAAAATAAGTTTGGAGTTGTGATAGGCTCTGGAATTGGTGGACTTTTAACCATCGAAAAGGAGCATAAAAATCTTTTAGAGAAGGGACCTAACAAGGTTGGCCCCTTATTTATCCCTATGGCAATAGTAAACCTTGCAGCAGGAAATGTTGCAATCAAATTTGGAGCAAAGGGGATTTGCTCCTCGGTTGTTACTGCCTGTGCTTCAGGAACGAATGCGATAGGAGAGGCCTTTAGATATATTCAAATGGGCTATCTAGATGTTGCAGTAGCAGGAGGTGCTGAGGCTCCAATTACCCCCCTTGCCCTTGCAGGTTTTACCAACCTTACAGCCCTTACTAATTCAAACGATCCTAAAAGGGCAAGTATCCCCTTTGACCTTGAAAGAAGCGGATTTGTTATGGGGGAAGGTGCAGGAATTCTAATTTTAGAAGAATATGAGCATGCTATAAAAAGAGGAGCAAAAATATACGCTGAAGTTGTAGGATATGGATTTACCTGCGATGCATATCACATGACGGCACCGGATGAGGAAGCAGAAGGAGCCTCAAGGGCGATGGAGATGGCCCTTTCAGACGCTAACATAGAAAAAGAAGAAATATCATATATAAATGCCCACGGAACAAGCACACCTTTAAACGACAAGCTTGAAACCCTTGCTATAAAGAAGGTATTTGGAGATTATGCAAAGAATATTCCAATAAGCTCTACAAAGTCCATGACAGGGCATCTTTTAGGTGCTGCAGGGGCAATTGAGGCAATAGTATGTGTTAAAGCTATTGAGGAGGGATTTATCCCAGCTACTATTGGATATGAAAAGAGGGACCCAGAGTGCGACCTTGATTATGTTCCTAACCAAGGAAGAAGGGGAGAAGTAAATTATGCCCTTTCCAATAGCTTTGGATTTGGAGGACACAATGCCTGCCTTATATTCAAAAAGATATAGTTTGGGGTGATTTGATTGGACACTAAGGCTATACAGGAAATAATAAAGGCAATGGATAATTCAAGCCTTACTTTTATCGAGATAATAAGCGATGATATTACCATCAGAATGAAAAAGGAAGGTTATGAAGTAAAAGAAGTTGTAAGGGAAGTTAAAAAGGAAATAGTATCTCATGAGGAAAAGGTTGAAAATAAAGAAGGACAAACAAAGGAAGAAAACCTTCATGTTATAAAAGCCCCATTAGTAGGAACCTTTTATAGGTCCCCAGGGCCAAACTTAAAGCCCTATGTTGAAGTAGGGACAAAGGTTAAAAAGGGAGATACCCTATGCATAATTGAGGCGATGAAGATTATGAATGAAATTCAAAGCGATGTGGATGGTGAAATCGTAGAAATTTTAGTAGAAAACGAAACGATGGTGGAATACGGACAAGTGCTATTTAAAATCAGGGTGTAGGTGATGATTATGAATATAGAAGAAATAATGAATATCATACCTCATAGATATCCCTTCTTGCTTATAGATAGGATACAGGAGGTTACTCCTGGAGAAAGGGCTATAGGAATAAAATGCGTTAGCATAAATGAACCCTTTTTTCAGGGGCATTTCCCAGGAAAACCGGTAATGCCAGGAGTTTTAATCATTGAAGCTTTAGCACAGGTTGGTGCAGTTGCAATCCTTTCTCTGGATGAATTTAAAGGTAAAATCGCCTATTTTGCAGGTATAGACAAGGCAAAGTTTAGAAGAAAGGTTATCCCAGGAGATGTATTAAGGCTTGAAGTTGAGATTATAAAAAGAAGGGGACCTATGGGAATAGGGAAGGCTATAGCCTACGTTGGTGATAATAAGGCCTGTGAAGCGGAACTTTCCTTTGTAATTGGGCTTGAGGAGTGATGCTATGTTTAAAAAGATTTTAATAGCAAACAGAGGGGAAATAGCAGTAAGAATAATACGAGCCTGCAGGGAAATGGGAATAAAGACTGTCGCAGTTTATTCTGAGATAGATAAGGATGCCCTGCATGTTCAAATGGCTGATGAGGCTGTTTGCATAGGTCCTGCAAGGGCAAAGGATAGTTATTTAAACATGGAAAACATAATAAGTGCCACTGCCCTTACAAAGGCTGAGGCTATTCATCCTGGATTTGGATTTTTATCTGAAAACAGCAAATTTGCAAAGCTTTGTGAGGACTGCAATATAACCTTTATCGGTCCCTCCCCTGAATCCATAGACATGATGGGGGATAAGGCAAAGGCTAGGGAAATTATGATAAAGGCTAATGTCCCTGTAGTTCCCGGCTCTGAGGGGAAGATAAAAAATTTAGATGAAGCGGTTGAAATTGCAAGGGAGATAGGCTTCCCTGTTATGATAAAGGCTTCTGCAGGAGGCGGAGGAAGAGGAATTAGAATTGTAAGGGATGAAGATGAGCTTAAAAAGGCCTTTGATATGGCAAAGAATGAGGCAAAAAATGCCTTTGGTGACGATTCTATGTATATAGAAAAATTCATCGAAAATCCTAAACATATAGAATTTCAAATACTTGCCGACTCCTATGGGAATATAGTTCACCTTGGTGAAAGGGACT
>JAOAEI010000035.1 GCA_026416875.1 Caloramator sp. | reverse complement strand
AATCAAGCTCCTTTAAATTTTTAAGGTTTTCAAAACCATCTACTTTTTCTATCTCGATCGCAGAAAGATTTAAAACCTCTAAATTTGCAAGATTTGTTAAGGCTTGTGCATTCTGTATCTTGTTATTAGCAAGATCAAGATACTTAAGAGATTTAACATTAGAAAGGGCTGAAACATCCCGAATATTATTTTCATATGCTATAATCTCCTCTAATTTTTTCAAATTTTCCAAGCCCTTTAGATCAGTAAGATTATTGTTGGAAATATTTAATTTCTTTAAGCTTTTAAAAAACCTTAAATCAACTAAAGTTTCAACACCCTGAAACCTTAAGTCCAGCTCAGTAATGCCAGCAACGTCCTTTACGTAGACTTCTCCTTCGCTTTTTCCAATATAGGTTCTTATTGTTCTTTCAAGGTTTTTATCATTAAAAATTATTGGATTTAATCCCTCCTCAACATCTATATCGTTCTTTACTATCTTGTTTTCATAATTTGCCTTTGCACGGAACCTTTCAGGATACATCATAGTTATTGAAGCATTGACTATAAAAATCAAAGAATAAATAATAAGAAGAATATTAAATGCTCTATTCTTAAAAAGCCTATCTATCATATCCTTTATCAATTTTATCACCTTCTAACTCCTTGTATATATTTAAAAGCTTTTTCTCATTAATATCCCAATTATATCTTTCAAAAACCGCTCTAAATCCATTCTCACCCATATTTATAGCTAATTCCCTGTTTTCAATAAGATAATCTATTGCCTCTGCAATTTTTACAGGATCAGTTGGATCCACTAAAACTCCGCAATTTTCCCCTTCAACTATGCTCCTCATCATAGGAAAGTCGCTGGCAATAACCGCCGTTTTAGACATCATGTATTCAAAAAGCTTAATAGGCTCAGAGTTTACATATCTCCAATTCTTAGGCTGTAGAAGGACAAATCCAGCAAAGGATTTATTGAGGTATTCTAAAACCTCCTTATGTCCTATCCTTCCAGTCCACTCGATATCCCTGTCCTTTAAGTTTTTCTTTGCAAAATTAATTATTTTATCTTCCGTTTCTTTGTCTCTAAAATTTCCTATAAACACAAACTTAGCATCGCCCTTTACAAGCCTTATCGCCTCTAAAGTCTTTAAAATGCCCCTATCCTCTGAAAGCCCTCCAGCATAGACAAAGATAGGCTTATCTAAATAAACCTTTTTAGGCTCCCCTTCTAAAACAGGATAGTTAGTTATAAGCTCAACCTTTTTATTCCACCTTTTAAACTTATCCACCAAAATTTCGTTAACGGTTACTATATAATCTGCCTTTTTAGCAAGGTTTTTCTCATATATATAAATTAATTTCTTTGCCGCACCATAAAGCCCCTTAAAATGTTCAGCAAAGGCCTCTGGATAGTATTCATGGGAGTCGTATATTATTTTTTTACCTAAATTCCTTTTAAGTTTTACCGCTACTTGAAAGGAATCCGGCTCATGGGCATGGTAGACATCGGCGTTTATTTCTGCAGCAATTTTATACATATCCCTCATAGGCCTTATTCTATCATACCAAGCCCTTCTTTTTCTAAAACATCTTACAACAATTCCATCCTCAGTGACAAAATCCTTATCCCCAGGGGCAACTAAATATATTTCATCGTAAACCTTTTTAAGGGACAAAATCTCCTTATAATAAATCCTATTATCAAAAACATTATGGCTGGATGTTAACATGCAAATCCTCATACTGCACCACCAAACTATTTTTTTCTTAAAACCAGCTTTAAAGCATCATCAAGCTCTTCTAATTTCAATATTTTAAGGACAATAAAGTAAGCTAAAATGCCTGTTATTACAGAAAGTATAAGATTTATAGCCATTCCAACAAAGCCCTTAAGATAAAGCTTTAAAAAGGAATCTACAGCAAAAACGCAAAATCCCATTATTACGGCAGCTAGGGTTATTTTAGAAAATGACTTAAAAATTTTCTTTCCTCCAACTCCGCCAATTCTTTTACTTAAAGCCATGCCGAGAAGTATACTCGTTGTTATAGCAGAGATGGATGTTGCAAAGGCAAGTCCACCTATTCCAAGAAATCTAACTAAAATTAAATTTAAAGTTATATTTAAAAGCACTCCGATTATCCCGTTAAGCATGGGGGTTTTTGTGTCGTTAATTCCATAAAATGCCCTGTTAAATACATCCCTTACCCCATAAAAGGGAAGTCCTAAAAGTAAAAATGAAAGGGCATAGGCAGTAAGCTTTAAGGAATTGTCGTTGAACATACCCCTTTTGAAAAATATAGTCAAAATATCAACCTTGAGAACAAATAATCCTACCGCAGCAGGGACCATTATAATAAGAATACTTACAATTCCTTTATGGATATAATTTTTCATATTATCGTAGGCCCTGTTGGCACCTTCCCTTGATATTGCAGGATATATAACCATGACGATGGAGGCAACAAATACTCCATAGAGCATACTGTTTACGTTTATCGCAAAGTTGTAGGCTGAAATGCTTCCTGTTGGAAGGCTTGAGGCCATTGTTTTATCCACAATTGAATTTATTTGATTTACCGTTGTTCCAATAAGTATTGGCATAATTAAATAAAGCATTTCCTTAACCTGCGGGTCTTTAAAATCTATGTTAAAGCTATACTTATATCCGTGTTTTATAAGATAAGGAATTTGAATTACAAACTGTAGAGTATAACCTAAAAGCGTTGCAATAGAAAGGCCAACTATACCAAATTTTGCCCCTAAAATTAAATAAATTATAATAGGAAGGTCAAGGGCAATTCCCACCATCGCAGGCGATTTAAATTCATTAAGTGTCTGCAGAATAGACATAAAGGCCGCCGTCATGCTGAGGGCCAATATATTAAACATGCTGATTCTTGTTAACTTTACAGTAAGATCATACTTTTCGCCGTAAAATCCATGTGCTATAATTCTTACAATCTGCGGCGATAAAACAAAACCTAAAAGGAAAAAGGCAACTGAAAATAAAAATAAAATATTCATTACGTTATTTGCAAATCTTATCATTTCATCCTTACCCTTTTGAGTTAAGTTTCTGCTCAAAAGGGGAATGAACGTAGTGTTTACAGCAGCTCCTATTACAGAATAAATAATAAGGGGAATAGTTAAGGAAACAACATATGCATCGCTTTGCATAGTCGTTCCGAAGCTGCTGGCTATTAGAATAGTTCTGAAAAAGCCAAAAACTTTACTAAGGATGGTAATAAAAATTACCACCCCTGCAGCCTTTGCAAGATTAACTCTACCCATCACAACCTCCATTACCTTTTGAATAGTTTAACAGCTTCCTGTAATTTTTCTGCAACATAATTTGCTTCTTCTTCAGATAAATCGTTGTAGAAGGGAAGGGCAACGCACCTTCTTCCTGCATCTGCAGTCACTGGATAATCTTCTTCCTTGTATCCGAACATTTCAACCATATAAGGTTGAATGTGGATTGGAGTAAAATAGGGTCTACATCCTACTCCATTTTCCTTTAAATATGCCATAACCTTGTCTCTATCTACATCCCTTGCTAGTTTAACAACATAAACAAAATAGCTCATCACATCAACCTTTGGATCAATATATGGAATTTCAACTCCTTCGATCTTTGATAAAATTTCATTGTATCTATTTGCAACCTTTATCCTCTTTTCTATTATTTCATCTAATCTATCCATCTGAATAGAACCTAAAACAGCATTAAGCTCGCTCATTCTATAGTTGTATCCTAATCTTTCGTGATGAAGCCAAAAACCTGTTATGGCTCTTCCTTGGCTTCTTAGGCTTTGTGCAAGTTCTGCAATTTCCTTATTGTCGGTTACAATTATTCCGCCTTCGCCGGTTGTTATCTGTTTATTAGGATAAAAGGCAAAGGCTGCTGCATCGGCAAGCTTTCCTGCCTTAACTCCGTCGTAAACAGAACCTAAGGCTTCACAGCTGTCCTCGATAAGGTGAAGGTTATGTTTATCTGCTAGCTCCCTTAGCCTTTTCATATTAATGGGTTGCCCAAAAACGTCAACGGCAAGTATTGCCTTTGTTTTTGGAGTTATATGATTTTCAACTTCGTCGATGTTCATATTCAATGTTTTAGGATCTATGTCTACAAATACAGGCTTTGCACCCTCCATTAAGAAGCAGTTTACAGACGCAACAAAGCTGAAGGGAGTTGTAATAACCTCGTCCCCTTCCTTTATTCCAAGTGCCTTTACAATAAGGTTTAATGCGCTTGTTCCGCTGTTTACAGCAACTGCATATTTTACATCGACATATTCTGCAACCTTTCTTTCGAATTCCTCTATTTTAGGTCCTATGCTTAAAATGCCGGACTTCATAACCTCAACAACGGCATCTATTTCCCTTTGGGTTATGTCTGGCTTTGCCAATGGAACTTTCATTCTAAATCCTCCTTAAACTTAATAACTTTTGCTGGGACGCCAACTGCAACAGCATTATCTTCAATGTCCTTTATAACAACCGACCCTGCACCTACCGTTACATTTTTGCCTATTTTAATTCCTGGGATAACATTTGCCCCCGTTCCTATGTGGGACAGTGCACCGACCTCAACAGTTCCTGCAAGGTGGGCACCGGGGGATATGTGGGCAAAATCACCTATTATGTTGTCGTGCTCGACAACTGCCGACGAATTGATTATTGCGGCAATGCCGACTTTGGCGCTGTTGTTTATAACCACCAAAGGCATAACAACAGTTCCTTTCCCAATCTCAACATTTCCTCCAATTACTGCTGATGGATGAACTGCAGTAAAAAGGTCTATTCCAAAGGAATTTAATTTAGATACTATAAATCTTCTTATTTTATTATCGCCAATGGCAGGAACAGCCTTTAAATTGGGATATTTATTTTTTAAATCCATTAGGTCATCCACTTTGCCTAATATTTTAAAGCCTAAAATTTCCCCTTCCTTGTTGTCATCTATAAAACCTAATATGTTTATATCCTCTTTATTTTTCATCGCAAGTAAAATATCAAGGACAACCCTTGCATGGCCTCCAGCACCAATAATTACAACATCCATACCATCACCTACAGTTCATCCTTATCTTTTATTATAAACTTTTCCTTTTCAGCGTAAACTCCTTCTCCCCTTAAAACCACCAAAAATGTTTTAAAGAAGATCTTTATATCCATCCAAATATTCCAATTTTCCACATAATAAACATCGTATTTTATCCTTTCAGGCCAGGATAGGGAGTTTCTTCCGTTAACCTGAGCAAGACCTGTAACTCCAGGCCTCATCAAAAGCCTTTTTCTTTGAAAATCGTCATACTTTTCAACCTGATACATAAGGGTTGGCCTTGGGCCTATAACGCTCATCTCGCCCTTTAGGATGTTTATTAGCTGTGGAAGTTCATCAAGGCTTGTTTTTCTTAAGAATTTACCTATTCTTGTAATTCTCGGGTCGTTCTCACCTGTATAATAGCCATCTCCAATCTTTTCTGCATTTTTAACCATTGTTCTAAACTTATATATCATAAAGGGCCTTCCGTTAAGTCCTGCCCTCTCCTGCCTAAAGAATACCTCTCCCTCTGAATCAAGCTTTATAAGAACTGCAATTATCAAAAACAGAGGAGATAGAACAATAAGTAGAATAAGACTAAAAAGAAAGTCAAATAGCCTTTTTATAAAAAGCTGAAAACTTCTCATCCCATCACATCCTTAAAACAAACTTTCAAGTTTATCTACAAGCTTAGATATATCGTGGTTTTCTTCAACATATCTTCTTCCCTTTTTGCCAAGGACATTTCTTTCATCCTCCGTCATTTTTGAAAGGGTTACTAGAGCATCTGCAAATTCAGCCGGTGATTCAGGACTTATAGAGATTCCAGCCCCAGATTCCTTAACTAAATCGTTTGTTGCCCTGCAAGAGAATAAGATTGGCTTTCCGCTGCAGAGGTAGTCGAACATCTTATTAGGGCTTATTCCATATTTAAAAACATCAAGGTCCTTAAGGTTAAAAAGGCATATATCTATATTCTTAAGAAGATGCGGAACATCAACCTTTTTAATAGGATCATATATATATACATTTTCAAGCTGCATTTCTTCTTTTAGCTTAATAAGCCTTTCCTTTTCAGGCCCGTCGCCTATAATAAGGACATCTATATTGTTTATCCCCCTATCTTTAATTATCTTTGCTGCCTCAAGGATAACATGTAGAGCATTTGCAGGGCCCATCGCACCAAGGTAAACTGCCTTTATTTTTCCCTCATGCTCATTTAAAATATTCCTAACATCCTGCCCCATTTCCTTTTTTAAAACTTCATCAAACCTGTTTACAAGGACTCCATTTGGAATATAAACAACCTTTTCTCCATAATTACCTATGGATTTTATATAATCTCCTGCTCCAGGTAAAAGAACTATTATCTTTTCTGCTCTATCGTATATAAATTTTTCTATAGTATAGAATACCTTTGCTGGAAGGCTGTCTTTACTCATAGCCCCCATGTCGATTAAAGTTTCCGGCCAAAGGTCCCTTATCTCTGCAATATACCTTGCCTTAAATTTTCTTGCAAGATAGTATCCTGCAATACAAGTAAAAGGATGGACAGATGACGCTAAAATTACATCCGGCCTTTCAAAGTTTTTTAACAGTTTATATGAATTAAAAGCAAAGGAAATCATGTTTATAAACCTTTTATAATCGTTTGTTTTATAAGGGAAGGTTCTTACCCAAACGAATTTAACTCCATTTATATTTTCTATTCTATATTTTTCCCCTTCATTTAATCTTTCAGTTCTAGTTTTTAAATCAAAGCTTGAGGCAATTATTGTAACATCGTATCCCCTTTTTACAAGTTCCTCTGCAAAGTCAAAGTGCCTTGTCCCACCGCCAATTGTTGGAGGAACTGCGTAGTGGTTCATTATCCAAATCCTTTTCATCGATTCACACCTCATCTGATTCTTTTAATAATTTCAGCAATCCTTTCACTTGAATGTCCATCCCCAAAATAATCGTGTTTCTCGCCCTTTGGCATAAAGAATCTTATGGCATTTAAAATAGCATCATAATCGCTTCCAACTAATATATTCCATCCGTCTTCAATTGTTTCCACCCATTCAGTCTCTTCCCTCATGGTAATGCATGGAACGTCTAAAAAGTAGCTCTCTTTTTGGACTCCGCCGCTGTCGGTTACTATCTTTTTGGCTGACATCTCAAGCATAATCATATCAAGATATCCAACAGGGTCGATAATCTCTATGTTTTCTCCAACTTCAATTTCATAGTCTTTTATAAACTTTCGAGTCCTTGGATGAAGCGGAAGAATTATTTTTTCATTTGAATCTTTTAAGGCATTGAATATATTAATCATATTTTCTTTATAATTTGTGTTCTCCGCCCTGTGGATTGTAACAAGGATAAATTCCTTTTCTTTAAGCCCAAGTTTTTCTAAGATATTTGACCTTTTCTTTGCAATTTCCATGTTGTATAGGATGCTGTCGAACATAACATCTCCAACGTTGTATACTCCCTTTTCGATACCTTCCCTTTTTAAATTTTTAACTGCCGTTTCGGTTGGGCAAAACAATATGTCTGAAATATGGTCGGTTAAAACCCTGTTCTGCTCCTCCGGCATAGCCTTGTTAAAGCTTCTTAAACCAGCCTCAACGTGAATTACTGGAATGAGGAGCTTGCTTGCTGCAAGGGCCCCTGCCAAAGTTGAATTAGTATCCCCGTAGACTAATACAGCATCTGGTCTTTCATTTAATATAACCTCTTCTATTTTAATGAGCATATTCCCCGTCTGTTCCCCATGATTTCCTGAGCCAACGTTAAGGTTATAGTCTGGCATAGGGATATTCAACTCTTCAAAAAATATTTTGCTCATATTTTCGTCGTAGTGCTGTCCTGTGTGGACGATTATTTCATCAAAATATTTTCTAATCTCCCTTGAAACCGGAGCTGCCTTTATAAACTGCGGCCTTGCTCCTATAACCGTAAGTATCTTCATAGCCTCCTCCTAATTTTATTTATTTATAAGGCTTTTATAAATATTAATAAGTTTTTTAGCTGAACTTTGCCATGTAAACCCCTGATATACGGTATCCTTCGCCCTTTTTCCAAGGGACAGCCTTAGATCCTCATTATCAATAAGTCCTTTTAAAGCAGCATATATCTCATCGACATTAGGATTTACTAAAAGTCCATTGTAGCCATCTTTAATTGCATCCTCTATTCCCTGCCCTTTTATTGCAATTGCAGGTTTTCCAGAAGCCATGGCTTCAATATATGCTATCCCAAAACCCTCCTCATAGCTTGGAAGGCAAAATATTTTTGCAGTTTTCATATATCTTAATACTTCCCTGTTACAAAGCCTTCCAAGGAATATTATATTCCTTTCAAGGTCGTTTTCAACAGCCAGCCTCTGAAGTCTTTCCCTTTCTGGTCCATCGCCAATAACATAATAATAAACATCATAGCCTTCTTCAATTAGCTTTTTAACTGCAAGGATGTTTAAATCTATTCCTTTGCTTTTGTAAAGATTAGAAACGCTTAATATATCAATTTTTTTATGTTCAAACTCTTTAGCATTTTCAATATCTTCAATATTAACCCCATTTGATATTATTTTTACTTTGTTCTTTAATAATTCATCACTAATAAGATTTTTGAGCTTATTAGAAACAGTGATAACGCTATCTGCATCCTTTAACACATCAAAGATTATTTTTTCAAATTCCCTTCCTTTTTTTATCGTATATTGAAGGTCTTGTCCGTGTATTGTGACAACATGTGGAACTTTATACTTTCTTTTTAATATGCTACCGCAAAAACCCTCTGGAAAGGCAACATGGCTATGGATTATGTCAAATTTAAAGTTTTTATAGAGCTTTTTAATAAGAAAATTTATAGAAAGCAGCATATTGTAACCGTAATATTTATATAACATAAGCCTTGGAAATACAATATATCTTGGGTGGTATACTCTTACACCATCTATTTCACAATACCTTGGAATTTTGCTGTATTCCTTCCATTTTTTATTAAAAAAAGAAAGAATATAGGGAGCATAAGGAACTGGAGATATAACCCTAACCTCGGCTCCTTGTTTTATAAGTTCCTTAACTTGGTAGTGGACAAAAATCCCTGAAATCCTGTTTGCATCATTGGGATATAGGTGCGATACTATTAGAACCTTCATTACTGCAACTCCTCTATATCTTTATGTTAAAACTGATTTTTAAGAAGCTGATCTTCTGGAACATCTTTAAAATATTTTGCTGGATTTCCTGCAACAATTTTACCTGGTTCTACATCTTTAGTAACAACTGAACCCGCTGCCACAAATCCATCCTCATATATAGTTTTCCCGGGCAATATCGTCGCCTGTGCACCTACCCTTCCGCCTTTTTTGATTGTAACTCCTTTAAAATGCTTAAACCTTTCCTTTGATCGTGCAGCAAAGTTGTCGTTGGAGGTTACAACACCTGGGGCTACAAATACATAGTCCTCAAGTTCTGAGTAGGCAGTTATATACGCATTTGTTTCAAGCTTGCAGTTAGATCCAACCTTACAAAAATTCTCAACTGCAGCGCCTCGGCCTATAATGGTTTTGCTGCCTATTGTAACATTTTCTCTAATTGTCGCAAGATCTGCAACCAAGGTATTTTCTCCAATCTCGCAGCCGCAGTAGATTATAACTCCTGCACCTATAAGACAGCCATTTCCTATCTTTGCAGGCGGAAGTTCCTTTTCATCTTTGAATATACTGTTTACCGCCCTCATCGGCTTTTTTCCAATTACCGTGTTGTCGTCTATTCTAACGTTATCGCCAATCACTGTTCCTTTATGGATAACCACATTGTTTCCGATAATGGAGTTTTTACCGATTACAACATCATCTTCAATAACGCTAAATCTTCCAACTGTAACATTTTCACCAAGCTTTGCACTTTCTGAAATATAATTCATATAAATCCTCCTTGGTAGTTAAAGGTATGATTATTTGTTTTCTAAATCATGTAAATGCTTTCAAATAATCTTTTTAAGTTTTCCTTTAAAACATCAAAATTAAATCTATTCCAATTTGCTGGATGGCTGAGGAAAAGAACCTTTTTCTTGTCTTCTTTTATTGCATCTATTACTGAATAACCGTCCCTCCAAAAGGGCCTAATTCTAGCATCCGAAACATAAGCATCAAAACTTTGTAAAAGCTCTTTATTATACGTTTCTACCTCAATTTCTAAATCAGTGTAGCTGTATTTTTCAAACAAATAATGATTAGGAACTCCTATTTGCCTGTTATAAAAATCTCCATGGCTTGCTATTGATTTTATATCATAATTTTTAAAATATAAATTCAAATTGCTGACAAATTCATTATAAATATTTTCTAAATCCTCATCAGTTATGCTTACCTTGCTTTTTATTTTATTCCTTTTACAGTAGGCTGCAAGCTCTTCATAGTGATATCCAACTTCGCTTCCTAACCTTACAATATCATCCATCAAAGAATAATCAAGCGTGCTAAGTCTAAAATAATATGAGGCTTTAACATTATACTTTTTTTCTATTTCAAAAAACAGTCTTGCTCCTTTTCTATCCGAATCAATATCGTGTCTTAAAATTAACACCTTTTCCTCTTTACCCATATAATTTTTATAATAATCTATAACTGAAGTAACAACGTATCCTTTTTCAAGAGCTAATTTAATTATATTTTCATATTCCTGAAACCTTGGTTTCTTTAAAAAATCCGCATATATTCTTTCATAAATTTGCTTCATCCATCCCACCTTCATTGCCTTATGCCCTTTTGATTATGAATTTATCTTTAAAAAAATTCAAATAATTATCGTGTATAATTTTTATTTTATTATTTTTTTTATTTTACCTTTATGTCCGCATCCTTCATATCTAGTGTTGAAAAATCGCCAATTGGGAATTTTACAGGCATTCCTGTTTTTTGGGACTTATATGCTGCAAGTATTATTTCCATTCCCTTTTTGCCTTCTTCACCATTTACAAGAGGCTCTCTATTGTTCTTTATAGCATCTATCATATCTTTAAAAAGCGGTGTATGGCCGTATCCGTAAACTGTATCCGGATCTGCCTCCTGCATTTTTAATATTTCTTCCTCTGAATCCTTTCCATCGGCAAATCTCCATGTTTCAATTCTGTTTACAGCAAGACCTCCAATTACAACAGACCCCTTTTCGCCAAATATGCTCAATGTCTCCTCTAAGTTCTTTGGATATACGCAGGCGCTTCCCTCAACGATTCCAATTGCACCGTTTTTAAATCTTATAATAATAGCTCCAAAATCTTCTCCTTCTATGTCCCTTATAAAGTTTCCAGTTTGTGCATAAACTGAGTCTATCTCTCCACCCATCATCCACTGAAGAAGATCTATATCGTGGATACACTGGTTCATTAATGTTCCGCCGTCAAGCTCCCATGTTCCCCTCCATGGCGCCTGCTTGTAGTAGTCCATATTTCTATTCCATCTTATGCTTGCCATTCCGTTGATCAGTTTCCCAAACCTTCCTTCATCAAGGGCTCTTCTTAACATTTGAATTGGCTTGTTGAATCTGTTTTGATGGCATACGCAGAGTTTAACGCCTTTTTCCTTTGCGGTTTCTATCATCCTGTCGGCATCCTTTGTTGAAAGAGCCATAGGCTTTTCAACTATAACATGCTTTCCCTTTTCCATGCAGTATATTGCTATCTCTGGATGGTATCCGCTCTCTGTTGCTATTGTAACAACGTCTATTTCTTCCTTTTCAAGCATCTCCTTATAATCAGCATATACATTTACCTTTGCACCTTGAATCTTTTTAGCATATTCTTCTGCCTTTGCCTTTGCCTTTTCTATATCAACGTCGCAGGTTGCAACAAGCTCTGCCTCTTCAAAATTATTAACAATTGCCTCAACATGTTTGTATGAAATCCTTCCGCATCCTATTATCGCAAATTTTAACTTCATAATACTACCTCCTTTAGTGCCTGCCTCTTGACATTTTGACTTTTTGACATTTTCAAATTTTACCATTTTTTAAAATTCTATAACCAACTAAATTATTTATTAATATAAAATCCTAAATTATTTATGCTAAAATTTACTTTTATCTAAAAACCTCACTTGCTTATTTACCTTCTCTATATTATTAGTATTTATTAGTCATTTAAACACAATAAAATCATTGCAAGTTTTTACTCTTAAAAGCATTCTATAAAAATTACTTAATAAGCAACAGTAGCTAAAAGTTTATAAAATTAATGAACCGTCCCTTTTACAAAGGCACTTTTGCAAAAGCAAAAGTGCCTAAAGGATTAAAGCTTAATTATCTTATCCCTGTTTTCTAAAACTTCCTTTGTTGCATTTCTTGTGTCAAATACTACCTTTGCATTTTTAACTATAAAGTCGTAGTCGTATTTTGAGTGGTCTGTTGTTATTATTACTATATCTGCATCCCTTAATGTTTCTTCTGTAAGCTCTACTGATACATAGTGCTTGCCTAAGTGTGTAAACTCTGGTATATATGGGTCATTGTATGAAACTATAGCATTTCTCTTTTCAAGGTGTTCTATAACCTTTAAAACTGGTGATTCTCTTAAATCGTCTATGTCCTTTTTATATGCTGCACCTAAAAGTAGAACCTTTGAACCGTTTAGAGGCTTTTTAAAATTATTTAATATATGTGATGCCTTTTCTACAACAAACTCTGGCATGTAGTCGTTTATTTCTCCTGCAATTTCAATAAGTCTTGTATGGTAGTCGTATTCCCTTGCCTTCCATGTTAAGTAGAATGGATCGATTGGAATGCAGTGTCCACCAAGCCCTGGTCCTGGATAAAAGGCCATAAATCCGTATGGCTTTGTCTTTGCTGCTTCAATTACTTCCCATACATCTATTCCCATTCTCTCGCAGAGTATTGCCATTTCGTTTACAAGGGCTACGTTTATGTTTCTAAATGTATTTTCAAGTATCTTTTCCATCTCTGCAACTGCTGGGGATGATACTGTAAATATTTCTCCCTCAAGAACGTTTCTATATAAAGTTGCTGCAATTTCTGTGCAGTCCTTAGTCACACCGCCAACTACCTTTGGTGTATTCTTTGTTTTGAAGAACTTGTTGCCTGGGTCAACCCTCTCTGGTGAGAAGGCAAGATAAAAGTCCTCTCCGCACTTTAATCCTGTCTTTTCAAGTATTGGCTTTACAACTTCCTCTGTTGTTCCTGGATATGTTGTTGATTCAAGAACAACAAGCATTCCCTTATGTAGATACTTTGCTATGCTCTCTGTTGAGTTAACAACATATGTTATATCCGGCTGCTTATATTTATCAAGGGGAGTTGGAACGCATATAGCAACGCAGTCAACTTCTGCGATCTTTGAATAATCTGTAGTTGCATAAATCATTCCCTTTTTAACAAGATCAGCAAGCTCTTCATCTACAACGTCTCCTATGTAGTTGTGTCCCTCATTTACCATGTCGCATCTTTTCTGCTGAATATCAAAACCTATTACCTTATATCCTGCCTTTGCCTTTTCAACTGCAAGTGGAAGCCCAACATAACCAAGGCCAACAACCCCAATCACCGCTGTTTTATTTTGTATCTTTTCCAAAAGCATTTCTTTAGTTGACATATCTACGCCTCCTCTTAATTTTAAGTGCCTGGCACTAAAGTTTAAGTTTTTGTGAAAACATTAACAACATTATTTTATCTTAAAATTGCTCTTATTACAACTTAACTTTTGGTACCTGGCATCTTAGTTTAAGATTTATCTTCCTTCAAATTCCTTAATCTTGTCAGCTACGTATCTTTGCTGCTCTATTGTTAGCTCTGGATATAGCGGAATTGCAAAGGTTCTTTTGCTTGCATATTCTGCATTTGGAAGGTCCCCTTCCTTATATCCAAGGTCCTTGTATACATTTTGAAGATGCAGAGGAACAGGATAGTATATTCCTGCTGCAACTCCATTATCCTTTAAGAATTTTATAAGTTCATCCCTTTTTTCATGCTGGATTATATATAAATGATATATATGCTTATTGTAATCCTTTGCAACTGGTATCTTGCAGCCTGTATCCTTTAAAAGGTCGTTGTAGATGCTAGCCTTTTCTGCCCTTTTTCTGTTCCATTCATCTAAATATTTAAACTTAACGTTTAAAATCGCCGCCTGAAGCTCATCGAGTCTACTGTTGTATCCTAAAATCTCATGGTAGTATTTTACCTTGCTTCCATGGAACCTAAGCATCCTTATTTTTTCTGCAACGGCATCATCGTTTGTAACAACCATTCCCCCATCGCCATATCCGCCTAAATTCTTAGTTGGGAAGAAGGAAAAGCACGCTGCATGGCCTATTGATCCTGCCTTTTTCCCCTTATACTCTGCACCTATTGCCTGACATGCATCCTCTATAACTATTAAGTTATATTTCTTTGCAATATCCATTATCCTATCCATATCCACCATCTGTCCAAATATATGGACAGGGATTATGGCTTTTGTCCTTTCTGTGATTTTATCTTCAATTTTATCAGCATCTATGCAGTATGTATCAGGGTCTATATCAACAAAAACAGGCTTTGCACCTGCCTGAGATATCGTCTCTGCCGATGCAAAGAAGGTAAATGGCGATGTTATAACCTCGTCACCTTCCCCAATTCCAAAGGCTTTAAGAGTTAATAAAAGGGCATCTGTTCCATTTGCAACCCCAATTCCGTGCTTTACACCGCAATAATTTGCGATATCCTCCTCAAGCTTTTTAACCTGCGGGCCCAAAATATAGTGTCCTGACTCTATAGTTGATATTACTGCCTCTTTAATTTCACCCTTAATAGTCTCATATTGTGCTAAAAGATCTAAAAGCTGAATGTTCATAGCTAAACCTCCTAAGCTTAATCTTGCTTTCTTTTATACGTTGGAACAAACTCCTCCATAAGTTTGAATATCTTTTCATCTTCATCATCAAGTGCTCTAATTAGGCTTTCTATCATTGAATTGATTCTATCTACATCAAACTCTCCAGGCTTTCCTATGAAAATCTTTTTATGCTTTGTCTTTTTTAGCCCCTCTTCGTTCATTAAAAGTTCTTCATAGAGTTTTTCCCCTGGCCTTAATCCTGTAAATTCAATCTTTATATCCTTATCCGGTTCAAATCCCGAAAGCCTTATAAGCTGTCTTGCAAGGTCAACTATTTTAACTGGCTTTCCCATATCGAGGATAAATATCTCTCCACCCTCAGCCATCGCACCTGCCTGAATTACAAGCTGTGCCGCCTCAGGGATGGTCATAAAGTATCTGTTTATCTCAGGGTGGGTAACCGTAACTGGACCTCCCTTTTTAATCTGCTCTTTAAAAAGAGGTATTACGCTTCCACTGCTGCCTAAAACATTACCAAACCTTACAGCAACATATTCGGTTTTGCTTACCTTATCATAGGCCTGTATTATCATCTCGGCAAATCTTTTAGTTGCTCCCATTATATTGGTTGGGTTAACGGCCTTATCCGTCGAGATTAAAACAAACTTTTCAACGCCAAATTCATCAGCACACCTTACTACATTTAGTGTTCCTAATATATTGTTTTTTATAGCCTCCTTAGGGTTTGCCTCCATTAAAGGGACGTGCTTGTGGGCTGCTGCGTGGAAAACAACGTTTGGCCTGTATTTTTCAAATATTTCCCTTAATCTTTCCCTTTCCCTTATTGAGGCTATTATAATCTCCTGATCAAGGTCCTTAAATTGGGATTTTAATTCCATCGAAAGGTTATAGGCCCCATTTTCATAAATGTCCAATATAAGTAGTTTCTTAGGATTAAACCTTGCGATCTGCCTACAAAGTTCTGATCCAATTGAGCCTCCACCACCGGTTACTAAAACAACTTTATCCTTTAAATAATGGGCAATCTCTTCAATGTTTAGTTCAACCGGCTCCCTGCCTAAAAGGTCCTCTATCTCAACATCCCTAATTTGGCTTATGGTCACTTTCCCGCCAATGAGCTCATATATCCCCGGCAAAGTCTTTAATTTACACCCTGTTTGGCTGCAAAGCCTTATAATTTCTGCCCTTTCCTCCTTATCTGCCGAAGGAATTGCAATCAAAATCTCATCAATTGCCATCTCTTCAATTATATCAGAAAGATCATTTCTATCTCCAACTATAGGAATTCCTTGAATGTATTTTCCCTTTTTAGATTTATCATCATCCACAAAGGCAACCGGAATAAATCCTAGCTCCGGATGCTTTTTCATCTCCTTTGCAACGATTGCCCCTGCATCCCCTGCACCAAATATTAAAATCCTTTTTCCCTTTTTGCCTGAAAGGGACTGCATCCCTTCAAAATGCATAATAACCCTTCTTAAAAATCTAATTCCGCCGCTTGCCATTATCGTAAAGGCCCACATGACAAAATAAACGCTAAGGGGGAGTCTATTTCTCATCAAAACTCCATATATAAAAGAAGCCGTGCTTCCTACCGATACCGCAACTATAACCGACAAAAGCTCCTCTATACTTGCATATCTCCAAATGCTTGTATACAGCCTAAATATGTAAAAGGATATAACCATTAAAATTGAAATAGGAATAAAAGACTCTTTATATCTTTCAAGATATGCCGGAGGTATCCTCCAAGAAAATCTAAAAAAGTATCCTAAAAAAATCGCAGCGTTTATAAAGATTATGTCGCTTAAAACTAAAAGTGCCACCTTTATCCTGCGTTTCATATCATATTCCCCAATCTTTAGAAAAATTTTAACACAATCATTTATAATTATACTCCATTTGCAAATAATAGTAAAATGTTTTTGCCTGTCTAACCCTTTTTAAATTTTAAATTTTTTATTAAATTTAAGTGCCAGGCACTTAAGATTTAAGATTTGAAACAAAAAAACCGCCCTACACTAGGCGGAACTACATCTTGATATTTTTCTTTATCTGTATTATTTCACTCCAATTTTTTGCCGTAATCTCCTCAACTAAGCTAAAATCCTTTCTAATCGCCTTAACATCAGCTGCTATCTCAGCAACATCATATGTAAGCTTATCTATCTCAGCCTTATGGACTTCATTTGCATGCTCTAGAGCTTTTAAAATCTCTGTATTTTCCTTCACTTGTTCTTTAATCAATCCAACCTCAGTTTCTAACTTATCCATTCTTGATTCCAAATTATCCATTCTTGACTCTAACCTATCTAACTTTTTATTTGTTTCCTTTAAATCATCCCTTAATCCATCAACACTTTCTGCAAGATTTTCAAGAAGCTTTAGTATCTTCTCCTCCATCTAATACACCTCCGCTAACATTTTACCACAAATAAGCCTTAAAAACAATTTACATATATTTACACAAATAGGCAAGCAGGTTCTGCTTGCCTAAATCTTAAACCCCAATTTTTCTAATGTTGCTTTTTCCCTCTTTATTTTTTCAACTAGAAGAACATTTATCTTATTAACCACAGCCTTCCCTACAATCCCATCGGCAGCCATCCTGTTATCCTTCTGAAGCTTTTTAACTAAAGCAGCTGTCTTTGCATCAAAAATTCCATTAATTTGAACACTATAGCCTAGCCTATTTAGTGCATTCTGAAGCCTTTTTACATCATCACCATTTACATTTAACTTCAAAATTCTTTTATAACTTAACTTAAGTCCATCAAAGGTCTTTGCATCCATTAAAATCATGCTGTATAAAACATCATCCACTACTCCAGTCACCTTAAGTCCCTTTTTCTTTTGGTAGTCTACAACTGCATTATATGTCTTATCCCCAAAGTATCCCGTTGGTGTTCCCAAATTATATAAAAGGCTATTTAACGCTCCTTGAAGCGTTTTAATCTTCTCATCCTTCATTCCCTTTTTAAGCTGGAATAAGCTTCCCCTTGATACCGGCTCCTTTACTACATTAAACTTTAATTCATAGCTTAACACATTTTCCGGCTGCAGCTCATCCTTTACATTTGCCCTTACAACATACTCCCCAATCTCCTGTGGGACAAAAGCTATATTGTTTACATTATTAAAATCCTGCCCATAAACTAAATTTTCATCTTTATAAACCTCAATCTTATATGATAACC
>JAOAEI010000034.1 GCA_026416875.1 Caloramator sp. | reverse complement strand
GAGAAATAGGTTACCTCTACGGAATGTATAAGAAAATCACAGGTGCTTATGAAGCTGGAGTTTTAACAGGAAAAGGATTAACATATGGTGGAAGCTTAGTAAGAAAAGAAGCTACAGGTTATGGTCTTGTTTACTTCGTTGAAGAAATGTTAAATGCAAAAGGAAATTCCTTCAAGGATAAGGTTGTTGTAATTTCAGGTTCAGGTAACGTTGCTATATACGCTGCTGAAAAGGCTATGCAACTTGGTGCAAAGGTAGTTGCAATGAGCGACTCAAACGGATATGTATATGACAAAGAAGGAATTAAGCTTGATACAATCAAGCAAATTAAGGAAGTTGAAAGAAAGAGAATTTCAGAATATGTAAAGTTCCATCCAAACGCAGAATATCATGAAGGACATAAGAATATTTGGAATGTAAAGTGCGATATAGCACTTCCATGTGCAACTCAAAACGAAATAGACGCAGAAGCTGCAAAAACTCTTGTAAATAATGGAGTAATTGCAGTAGGTGAAGGTGCAAACATGCCATCAACCCTTGAAGCTACTGAAATATTCTTAAATAATGGCATTCTATTTGCACCAGCAAAGGCTGCAAATGCAGGTGGAGTTGCGACTTCAGCCCTTGAAATGTCACAAAATAGCTTAAGATTATCATGGACATTCGAAGAAGTTGATCAAAGACTCCATAACATAATGATAAATATCTATAAGAATGCTAGTCAAAAGGCTGAAGAATACGGATACAAGGACAATCTTGTTGTTGGTGCTAACATTGCGGGCTTCGTAAAAGTTGCAGATGCAATGCTCGCACAAGGAATAGTGTGATAAAAAGGCTGCCAAGCGGCAGCCTTTTTATTTCATCCAAACTGACGTAATTATCTTTAAAATTATCCAAAGAAAAAACCAAAATATTAAAATTAAAGGCATCAATATCTCAAACTGTGCAATCATTATTGCTAAAATATCCTTCCATTCAAGTTTTAAATCTTCTTTATCCTTTTCCACAAAATCACCTTCCAATTAAATGACATGCTACAAAATGGTTATTACCCACATCCTTATATTCTGGAACAATTTCTTTACATATATCCATCTTATACGGACATCTTGTATGAAATTTACAACCCTTTGGAGGATTTGCAGGGCTTGGTATATCTCCTTCAAGTATTATTCTTTCCCTCTTTAATGTTGGATCTGGAACAGGAACCGCTGATAAAAGCGCCTTAGTATAAGGATGTAATGGATTACTAAAGAGTTCTTTCTTATCAGCCAGTTCCACAAGAGTTCCAAGATACATAACCCCAACCCTATGACTAATATGTTTAACTACGCTTAAGTCATGGGATATAAAAAGATAGGAAAAATTAAATTTTTGCTGAAGCTCACATAATAAATTTACTATTTGAGACTGTATAGAAACATCCAAAGCTGAAACTGGCTCATCACATACTATAAACTTTGGATTTAAAGCAAGAGCCCTTGCTATCCCTATTCTTTGTCTTTGCCCTCCCGAAAACTCATGTGGATACCTTCTTATGCAATAAGAGCTTAATCCACACATTTCTAGAACATTTTCAACCTTATCTTTTACTGTATTTTTATCCGCCATTCCATGTTCAATTAGTGCCTCTCCTACTATTTCACCAACTGTCATCCTGGGGTTTAATGATGAATACGGGTCTTGAAATATTATCTGCATACTTGGTCTTAATTTTCTTAATTCTTCTCTGTTTATTTTATAGATATCCTTTCCCTCAAAAAATACCTCTCCTTCTGTTTTTTCTATAAGCCTTAATATAGTTCTGCCAGTAGTAGATTTACCACATCCGGATTCTCCAACAAGTCCTAAAGTTTCGCCTTTTTTAAGTTCAAAAGATATGCCATCAACAGCTTTTACATGCCCAACTACTTTTTGAAAAACTCCTGATTTTATCGGAAAATATTTCTTTAGATTTTTAACAGTTAATAGTGCTTCACTCATTGTTACCACCCCCATAAAGATGACAGGCAACCTTATGTCCTTTATTTACTTCTTTTAATGTTGGCATAACTTCCTTACATATATCCATAGCCTTTTCACATCTAGGATAAAAATAGCATCCTTTAGGCAAATTAAATGGGTTCGGAACCTGACCAGGAATAGAATACAATTTTTCCTTATCTATATGTATTTGTGGTTTTGACTCTAGTAACCCTAGCGTATAGGGATGCTTTGGATTTTTAAACAGTTCGATAACATCAGCTTCCTCTACAACTTTGCCGGTATACATAACTGTAACATAGTCTGCCATCTCTGCAACAACGCCTAAGTCATGGGTTATAAGCATTATACTTGTTTTTGTTTCTTCCTTTAACTTTCTCATTAAATCAAGTATTTGTGCTTGAATTGTTACATCAAGGGCAGTAGTAGGTTCATCAGCTATTAAAAGTGTTGGATTACAAACCATCGCCATTGCAATCATTGCCCTTTGCCTCATTCCGCCACTAAGTTCATGTGGATAGGCATTTATTATCTCTTCAGCTCTTGGTATTCCAACGAGCTTCAAAGCTTCAATTGCTTTTTTAGTTGCTTCTTTTTTATCTAGATTTTGATGAAGCATAATAGCTTCTATTATTTGATTTCCTATTGTAAAAACTGGATTTAAAGATGTCATAGGCTCTTGAAATATCATCGAAATTTTATTCCCTCTAATTTCCCTAATCTCATCATCCGAAAGTTTTAATAGGTCCAAACCTTCAAATATTATCTCGCCACCTTCTATTTTTCCTGGAGGGTCAGGGATCAGCCTTAATATTGACATGGCTGTTATACTTTTGCCACAACCTGATTCCCCAACAACACATAAGGTTTCGCCTTTATTTATTTTTAAACTAACATCATCTACAGCCTTAACTATCCCTTCATCTGTATAAAAGTAAGTTTTTAAATTTTTAATAACTAATAATTCCTCCATATTGTCCCCTCCTTAGTGTTTCAACTTAGGATCTAAAGCATCCCTTAGACCATCACCTAATAGATTTATTGCCATAACGGTTATAAAAATACACAATCCAGGGGGAACCCAACGCCACGGGTGAAATTGAAATACATATGCATCAGTAACTACATTCACCATATTTCCCCATGATGGAGTAGGAGGTGTTACTCCCAAACCTAAATAACTTAATGAAGATTCAGTTAAAATAGCTCCAGCAACTTCTAAGGTTGCAGAAACTATTATTGAGCTTAAAGTATTTGGCAATAAGTGCCTAATTATCTTCCTTCTATCTCTAAGTCCTAAAGCCTCTGCAGCTTGAATAAATTCTTGTTCTCTTAATGCAAGAATTTGACCTCTTATCAATCTACTAAGACCAGGCCAACTTAAAATACCTATAATAAACATTACAACATAAATCCTATAATCAGGGTGAACTTTATAATCAGACATTACTGCAGCAATCATAATTAATAATGGCAAAAACGGGAAACACATAAATATATCAACTATTCTCATAATAATTGCATCTACTATACCACCATAATAACCAGAAATAGCACCAACAATACTTCCAATAACAACACTTATAATAACAGCAACTACCCCAACTGACAAAGAAATTCTTCCTGCATACATAACTCTTGTTAAAACGTCTCTCCCCACCTCATCTGTTCCTAAAGGATGAGTTAAAGATGGAGGTGATGATATATTACTAAGATCTAATGTTTCCATTTTATATGGTGATATCATAGGTCCAAATACAGACACAAAGACCATAAAAATCAATGTATATAGCCCTACCATAGCAAGTTTATTTCTCTTCAATCTAATCCATGCTAATTGCCACGGTCCGAGTATTTTTTCTTCTTCTATCTTTACATTTTTTGCTTGAACAGGTTGCAATCTTAATCCCTCCTATTTTAGCCTAATTCTTGGATCTACAATTGCATAAGTTACATCTGCAATAAGGTTACCTAATAATGTTAAAAATGCCAACAACATATTTATTCCCATTAATAAATAATAATCTCTTGTATTTACAGCCTGTAATTCAATAGGCCCTATTCCTGGCCAATTAAATATCTGTTCCGTAATGATTGCCCCTGAAAAAAGACCAGGTAAACTCATACCAAAAATAGTAACAACAGGTATAAGAGCATTTCTTAAAGCATGCTTATATATAACAACTTTTTCCTTTAATCCTTTTGCCCTAGCTGTCCTTATATAATCCTGTCTTATAACCTCTAGCATGCTTGATCTTGTGTATCTCATAAGCCCTGCAAGGCTTCCGAATGTCAAAACCACTAAAGGTAGTGCCATGTGATGCATAACTTCCTTAAATAATGCAAATCCTGTTGCTGTGCTTCCTGGATTTGTCATCCCTGAAACTGGAAAAAGTTTTATATCAACTGCAAACCACTTTATTAATAATAATCCAAAGAAAAACGAAGGCATAGAAATACCTATTAACGCAATAACAGTAAATACATAGTCAAATTTCGAATATTGCTTTGTCGCTGATAAAACGCCAATAGGTATTGAAAGTAAAGCACTTAATATAAACGACGCTAATGATAAATAAAATGAATTCCATAAAAATGAATTAATTACCTTTGTAACTGGTTGCTTATAATAAAAAGATTCTCCCCAATTTCCTTTCAATATATCCATTATCCAATATTTATACTGAACAATTATAGGTTCATTTAAATGCAGCTGTTCTCTTAACTTTGCTTTAGTAGCAGCAGAAGTTTTTGGATCAACTATTGCAGAAACTGGATCACCTGGTGCTAATTGAAATATTACAAATATCATTATCGAAATTCCCAAAAGAACTGGTATCATTTCTAAAAGCCTTCTTGTAATATACTGTCTCATCATCCTACCTCCTAAAGATTGCCCGGTGTTCACCGGGCAATTATTACTTAACATCAACTAATTCAACTTTATGAATATCGTACGTCCAATCAACATATGGTGATGGATTAACACCATTTACTCTACAACTAACTGCAACATTATCCTTTGTATAAGCCAAGAATAAATATGGCAATTCATCGTTCGCTAGTTTTAACCATTGCTTGTAAATCTCTTTTCTCTTATCCTGATTAAATTCAGTAAGCCCTTGTTTCATAAGCTTTTCTGATTCTTCATTTACCCAGCCAACGGAATTGTTTCCACCTGGAACATCTTGTGCCTTTGAGAATATTCCTGATGGATCTGGATCGATTGATAATGACCAAGCCATATTATACATTTCAAATTCTCTTTTATTATACACCTTCTCAACTAATGTCCCAAATTCCATTAATTCAGGTATAACTTCAATACCTAGTTTCCCCCAATTATCTTTTAATATCGCCACTAAAGATTCTACAAATTTACTTCCCGTATAAGTCATCCAATGGATAGTAAACTTTTTACCATCCTTATATCTAAAACCATCTTCCTTCTTTACCCAACCTGCTTCATCCAAAAGTTTATTTGCTAGTTCTGGGTTATATTCATATTGATTTATCTCATCTGTATACGCCCAAGAAACAGGTGAAATTGGAGCATTACATACCTGACCGTTCCCCTTATAGTAAGCATTTATAAATCCTTTTCTATCAAAACCATACATCAATGCTTGTCTAACACGTTTATCGCTAAATCTTTCATCCCTGAGGTTTAATCCTATATATGAATAAGAATTTGCTGGATAGCTATATATATTAAAGAAACCAGCCTGCTTTATCATTTCAACCATTTCTGGTTTACCTACACCATCTATATCAACATTGCCTGATGTTAATTCTTGAACTACTGTATTTGCATTTGTAACCTTCATGACTATATTTTTGATCTTTGGTTCACCTTTCCAGTAATTTGGATTCTTTTCAAATACTACTTCTGCACCTGGTTTATAATTCTTCAATGTATATGCCCCTGAACCCATAGGTTTTAAGAAAAGGTCCTTAAGCTTTTTAATATTTCCCTTTTCAAAGCCATAATAATGCTTTGGCATTATTCCATATCCAAAGTTCCAAATAGCTGGAGCTTGAGCTTCTTTCAACGTAAATTGAATTGTATATGGATCAAGAACTTTAATACCCTTAACTTCCTTAACTTTGTTTTCCTTATCTTTGTTGTATTCCTCATATCCTTCTAGATACATAACTGCATCTGTCCTTGGTCCATCATAATTAGGGTCACACATAGCAGTAAATGTAAAGGCTACATCTTCTGCTGTAAGCTCTTTTCCATCATGGAATTTAATACCCTTCTTTATATAGAAGGTATATGTTTTGCCATCCTGTGAAATATCCCATTTTTCTGCAACATTTGGAATAGGATTACCCTCAGCATCATTGC
Source organism: Caloramator sp. (assembly GCA_026416875.1). Lineage (GTDB taxonomy): Bacteria > Bacillota > Clostridia > Clostridiales > Caloramatoraceae > Caloramator. The sequence goes on along the minus strand of JAOAEI010000034.1, from coordinate 11,881 downwards.
TAATAAGACCATCAAAAATCAATGACACTACCCAAGAATCATATACGCTAGATGAATAAATAGGGTTAAATGTTCCATTAGGTGCAGTAGTTCCAACTACCAAAGTATCCTTCCTATCCCGTGCAACCTGAGGTAACTTTTCTGGATTTGTTGCTTGGATTATTTCAATTTGACTCTTGTTTAAAGACTTGTTGTCAGAACTTCCTTGATTAGAAGAAGGTTTTGCACACGATGAAAATGTTCCAACCACAATTAAGATTCCCAAACAAAGACTTAATAACTTTTTCATCATATCCCCCCTATATTAGGATTAAACTTCTTATAATAAATTTTACTAAAACTAAATAAAATCTTGGTAACAATACGGTAACAATTTTGAATTTTGTAAAAAAAGCAAACAAAAACTAGTTATAATGCAAAAACTGAGGTAAGTTTATTAACTTGCCTCAGTTTGCGGTAGAATTACTGTAACTTTAGTGCCTAATCCTTCGCTACTTTCTATAATTAGACTACCTTTATGAAGCTTAATTATCTCATCACATATTGCAAGTCCAAGGCCGCTTCCTTCTTTTTTAATGTCGGCTTTGTAAAACTTCTCTTTGACTTTGTCTATCTTTTCACTTGGTATCCCAATTCCATCATCTTCTACAATTATTATTATGTTATATCTTTCTTTATAAGTATTTATTAAAATATTTCCATTTTGTTTTGAAAATTTTATAGCATTATCGATAAGATTTATTATTACTTGTCTTATTCTAAATTTATCAGCTACGATAATGTCATCTGCGTCTAGTTCTGTAGTTATTTTTAATCCCTTATTATTAGCCTTAGCCTTATAAAGACTGCAGATATCATAGATTTCCTGATTTAAGCTAAAAGTTTCTATGTTTAGTTTGATCTTTCCTCCTTCTAATTTTGAAAAATCCAAAAGATCCTCCACCATATCGGAGAGCCTATCGACTTCCTTTGAAATAATCTTTAGCCCCTGTTTAACCTCATCTAAGTCTTTAAAATCACTTGCCAAAATAGTTTCACTCCAGCCCTTAATAGAAGTTAGGGGAGTTCTAAGTTCATGCGATATAGAAGAGATGAATTCACTCTTTAAATTTTGCATCCTTGTAATTTCATTTGCCATATAATTTAAGGTTTCTGCCAATTCCCCTATTTCATCGTTATATTTTTTAGTTATTTTTACATCAAAGTTTCCCTTTGCCATTTTTTTTGCAACTTCATTTATGCTCTTTATAGGTTCTATTATGCTTTTACTGAAGGTTAAACTTAAAATGAATAAAAATATTATTAAAATAGAGCTAATAAAAAGGACAAAGGTTATGTAATATCTTATCCTATTATCTACCTCCCTAAGGGATGTAACAATTCTTAAAACTCCAAACTGTGAATTAGATATTTTTATTGGAGCTGCAGCCGACATTAATTTTTCCCCTGTAATTTCATTTACATATATAGAAGAATGAACTTTGTCTTGAAGCGCATAAATATAATCGGATTGAATTACCTCTCCACTATTTAATCCATCAGAACTGTATATCATCCTTCCCTTTACATCCCAAACTTGAACCAAAAAGCTTTCGTTAAAGGAATAATCTTCAACAAAGTTTTTAAGAAGAAGGTTAACCTTATCTTTATCCGTAACATACCTATTAAAAAACTCTGTTGCTGTATTAACTTTGTTTATCAAAAGTTGTCGTAGGCTTGAATAATAATAATTTCTTATAATTATTGCAAAGGATAGATTAAAAATTACTAGAATAATTGTGATACCCAATATATAGTCTTTAACCCATCTTTTCTTAATACCCGTCATGTTTTATCATTCCCTATTTGTGAATATATTTTTTTCTATTTCATCCGGCATAAAAATCTTTTTATCATAATCTATGTATACTCTATAATTTAAATAATCTAAAATTTTTATTTTATCCGCTGCATCTATTGTCCTATCTTCCTTAACATTATGTAAAGAAAAAAGATATTTATTAGAATTTTTAAAATAAAAAGATATACATTCATAATTACCTGCATAACACTTAACAATAAAATTATTTTGGACCTTCTTAGGAATAACAAAATAATATATGCCCCCATTATATGTAGAACAAGAGTAAACTAAATTACCCTTCTCATCAATTTTATACCAATTATCGATCCAAAGATTTTTATCTTGAAAATTATTGTTTATCTCTGGAACTGCGATTTCAATAAATCCGTCTCCATCTATGTCCCTTGACCTTATATAATATGCCTTTATTCCATTTTCACAAACATTAGTTATAGGATTTAAAAACAAATTTTTTATTCCTTTGTTTTCTATAACCAAAACTTGAGTTAAGGATAATTCTTCTCCTATTAATCCATCTATAATGATTCCATTTTGACTTTTGTTTAATCTACTATAAGTTATATTTTTATAATATTTAATTCCTTTATCTAAAGGAACAACATATAACAAATTAAATTTTTCCCCATTAGCTTTTAAAACGTTTAAATAGGGTAATTCCCCTTCCTTTTTAATAAGCAATATCTCATCCGTCCCATCTTCATCTATATCCTTAATAGTAAAATCTTCATAATCCGTCTTAAAAATTATCCTTAATATTCCCTCAATTTCCTTTAAAACAAAAAGTTCCTTAGACTTATTTTTATAGTTTCCTATTATAAACTCCATCTTTCCATCTTTATCTAAGTCAGAATAATAAAACTTATGTATCTCACTCCCCACAAATCCGTAACTTACCGCATTTATAAAACTGGAGCTTTTAATAAGTCCAAGTTTTAAAGGTGAAAACAAATCCGAAGTTTTTATCAAATAAACTGTGTCATTAATTTCATCACCATCATAGTCAAATATATAAATAGAATCTCTATTTTCCCCTTCTAAAGGGAAAGTTAATTTTGAATTTGGAGAAATAAAATATTTTATTTTTTCAAGAGCCATTTCATAGTCTTTACTCATCATCGGTCTTAAAACAATATTATCCTCATGGTAATTACAAGCTTGAAGAATAAAAATAAACAACAAAATGACACCTTTTATTAAAGGCTTCACTTTATTTTCCTCCCATCATCTATCTCCCATCTATATCCATATCCCCTTATGGATTTAATATACTTAGGATTTGCAGGATCATCCTCTATCTTTTGCCTTAACCTGCTTACATTAACATCAACTATTTTATAACCTCCCATGTAATCTTCTCCCCATACTATGTTTAAAATCTCATCCCTTTTAAAGGCCTTATTTGGATTATTAATAAATAATTTTAAAAGTTCAAATTCAATGTGAGTAAGTTCTATTTCTTTATCTTCTTTAAACAACTTTCTTGAGTTAAAATCAACTCTAAAGGGCTTCATTAATATTTCATTATTATTTTTTCTAATCATAGAAACCCTTCTAAAAAGGGAATTTACCCTTGCCATCAATTCACTAGGACTAAAGGGCTTTACAATATAATCGTCAGCACCCTTTATAAATCCAGTTATCTTATCAGCCTCCTGTGACCTTGCAGTTAGTATAATAATACCTATAAAGGGATCCCTTTCCCTTATTTTGCTACAAACAAAAAATCCATCCAATCTAGGAAGCATCAAATCTACAATAGCTATATCTATGGAGTCATCACTTTTTATTATTTCCAATGCTTTTTCCCCATCTTCTGCTTCCAGAACCTCATATCCTTCCCTTTTTAAATTAATTTTTATAAAGCCCCTAATTTCTTCTTGATCCTCTACAATCAAAACCCTCTTCATATGATCCCCCCGGTAAACCATTATTTACTATAAATTATAATTCCTTCTATGAAAATATTAAATAGAATAATAAAAAAATAAGCCGGATTAACCCGGCCTTTTATTCAAAAATTCTACTTACAGAAAGATCCTCATATATTCTCTTTATTGCCTCTGCAAATATTGGTGCAACGGATAAAACTTTTATCTTATCAAGATGTTTTTCTGGTGGAAGTGGAATTGTGTTTAATACTACAAGCTCTTTAATTGCTGACTTTTCTATTCTTTCAACAGCTGGCCCTGATAATACAGCATGGGTACAACATGCAAATACTTCCTTTGCCCCCATATCCTTTAGAGCATTAGCTGCATTAGTAATAGTTCCTGCTGTGTCTATCATGTCATCTACTAATATAACATATTTGTCCTTAACATCTCCTATGACATTCATTATTTCTGAAACGTTTGCCTTTGGTCTTCTTTTATCGATTATAGCGATTGGTGCATGAAGTCTGTCTGCAAACTTTCTTGCCCTTGTAACACTACCAAGGTCAGGTGATACAACTACCACTTCATCTTCATTAAAATTCTTTTCTTGATAGTATTTTGCAAGTATTGGCACCCCAAGAAGATGGTCAACTGGAATATTAAAATATCCTTGAATCTGTGCAGCATGAAGGTCCATTGTTAAAACCCTATTAGCCCCAGCAGCCGTTAAAATATCTGCAACAAGTTTTGCTGTAATTGGATCCCTTGCCTTTGCTTTTCTATCCTGTCTTGCGTAACCATAATATGGGATAACAGCTGTTATCCGACCAGCGGATGCTCTTTTAAATGCATCGATCATTATAAGAAGCTCCATTAAGTTGTCGTTAACAGGTGCACATGTAGACTGAACTACAAAAACATCTGCACCTCTAACAGTCTCATTAATATCTACGGAAATTTCTCCATCGCTGAATCTTCCAACAACAGCATTTCCCATTGGAACGCCTACGATATCGGCAATTTCCTTTGCAAGCTCTGGATGAGCATTTCCTGTAAATATTTTGATATGCTTACCATGTCCAAACATTATTAACTCCTCCTAAGCTATTTTTTCCAAATTCCTCTTTTTTGCACCCATCCTTCTTTATTAACCTGTTTTTCCCTTGCAATTGCAAGTGCTCCATCTGGAACATCTTGAGTTATTGTTGAGCCTGCGGCAATATAAGCACCCTCCCCAACTGTAACTGGAGCAACAAGATTTGTATTGCAGCCTATAAAGGCCTTATCCTTTACTATTGTTTTATGTTTCTTAGTTCCATCATAATTTACAACAACAGTTCCACATCCAAAATTACATCCCCTTCCAACCTCAGCATCACCAATATAAGTAAGATGTGAAACCTTTGTTCCATCGCCAATTGTTGATTTTTTAATTTCTACAAAATCTCCTATTTTTACATCTCTACCAATTATGCTTTCAGGTCTTATATAAGCAAAAGGACCAACATTAGCCCCTTGCATTATTTTGCTCTCTAAAACAACCGAATTTTGAATAGTAACATCATCCTCAACTTCAACATCAACAAGTCTTGTATTAGGTCCTATTATACAATTTTCTCCGATGGCTGTTTCCCCTTCAAGAATAGTTCCCGGATAAATTATCGTATCCCTTCCTATTTGCACATCTGCATCAATGTAAGTATTATTGGGGTCAATGAAGGTTACTCCTTCATCCATAAATTTATTTATAATTCTTTTTCTCATAATAACGCTTGCTTCATAAAGCTGTGCCCTTGAATTAACACCTGTAAATTCCTCAAAATCAGTTACATAGGCACCAACTTTTTTGCCATCTGACTTTAATATCTCTATTACGTCTGTTAAATAATATTCACCCTGTGCATTGTTATTATTCAATCTCTTAAGGGAATCTAAAAGGGATTCTATATCAAAACAATATGCCCCAGAATTTACCTCTTTAATCTGCCTTTCAAATTCATTTGCATCCTTATCTTCAACTATTTTTTCAAGATTTCCTTCAAAATCCCTTACAATCCTTCCATAACCCTTTGGATTATTAACAACGCCAGTTATAACAGTAGCAGAATATCCCTTTTCAATGTGATATTGGAAAACCTCTGATATGGTTTTAGACGTAACAAGTGGAGTGTCTCCTGCAAGAATTATTACTGTCCCTGTTTTATCCTTTAAGAAGTCGCTTGCACACATTACCGCATGACCTGTCCCAAGCTGCTTATCTTGATATGAATAATTCAATCTATCACCAAGGTAACCCTTAACCTTATCGGCACCATGCCCAATAACAATAGTAAAATCTTCAACAACAGAATCAAGTGCATGAATAACATGCTCTATCATGGATTTGCCGCAAACCTTATGTAGAACTTTAGGAAGATTGGATTTCATCCTTTTTCCTTCACCAGCGGCTAAAATAATACCATAACACTTATTCATATTCTGCACCTCTATTCGATATTTTTCTACCCTATATATTATATTGTATTAACAAAATTATTGCAATTAAATTAACAAAAAAAATAAAAAGGAAGTATTTCACTTCCTTTTTATGATTATTCATTTTCTTCTGGTATGTTTTTTACCTTTTCATATTCTGCAAGGATAGCTGCTTGAAGTTTTTCTCTTGTTTGTGTGTTTATTGGATGAGCAATGTCCTTAAATTCACCATCTGGTGTTTTTCTTGATGGCATTGCTATGAATAATCCATTTTGTCCATCTATAACTTTGATGTCATGAACCACAAATTCGTTGTCAAAGGTAACAGATACTATAGCCTTCATTTTCCCTTCGTTCATAACCTTTCTTACTCTAACATCGGTAATTTGCATAAAATTCACCACCTTCCATGTTGCTTAATTAATATATTCTTCTTTTTTTTTCAAATTCCTGCTTAAAATTGTGAATATTTCGAAAAAATTTTTATAATAATTCTCCAAATTAGCTTGGAGAATTAATTATTCCTAAGTTTTATATCAATTATTTCCTTTTCTTCATCGACATTATTCAATACAATTAGTGATATATAATCTTGAACTAATTTTTTTTCTGTTTTTGCCTCTATAAAAATTCCAACTCCCACAACTTCAGATTCAAATTCCTCCATTAATTTTATTATTCCCTTTGCTGTCCCTCCAGCCCTCATAAAATCATCTATGAATATTACCTTGCTTCCCTTTTTTACTGCTCTTTTGGGAAGGCTCATAGTTTGAATTTGCCGTTTTGAACCCGATACATAGTTTATGCTTACAGTAGGACCCTCTGCTCCCTTGTTTTCCCTTCTTACTATAACCAAAGGAACATTTAAGTATCTTGCTGTCATCATTGCTATAGGAATACCTTTTGTTTCAACTGTAAGAACATAATCAGGTTCCTTATCCCTAAAATAGCTTGCAAAAATAATCCCCAACTTATTTGTTATATCTGGAGAAAAAATTAAATCATTTGTATACAAAAAGCCTCCAGGCAAAATCCTATCTTTATTCTTCAAACTTTCACAAAGCTCTGTTAAAAAGCTCTGTTTATCCTCTTCCTTTAAAGAGGGCACAAATCTTACTCCACCTGTTGGACCTGCTACAGTTTCAACACTTCCAACCCCAATATCTTCAACAACTTTTTTTAGGATAGTAACATCTTCGCTTAAGGTTGAACGGGCCATATTAAAGTTTTCTTGAAAATAACTTAAACTTATAACTTTATTAGGATTATCCGATAATATTTTTAATATTGCTGCTACCCTTTCCTTCCTGTTTAGTCTTTCCATTTTTCCCACATCCTATTCACTTAAATATTTTTATCATAATTTTTTATTTTTATACATATTTTATAATGGCAAATTCTAAATTATCTAATCTAATTGTAAAAAAAACAAATCATATTTTCAACGATTACCAATATTTTATTGATATATTGTAATTTAAAATATAAAATAATGTTATGTAAATTATGTTTAGGAGTGATAGGATGTTTGATCTTGAAAGGGATTTTGATAAAAAAGTTCATTTCATCGGAATTGGCGGAATAAGTATGAGTGCCCTTGCTGAAATACTTTTAGAATATGGATATAAGGTTTCCGGTTCTGATAGAACAGAATCCCATCTTACCGACAAGCTAGAAGCGATGGGCGCAAAAATATTTATAGGCCATGATGCCAATAATATTGGTGATGCTGATATTGTTGTTTATACTGCAGCTGTTAAGGACGATAATCCTGAACTTATAGAGGCAAGAAGGAAAAATTTAATTATTTATGATAGAGCTGAATTTTTAGGTCAGATAATGAAAAGATACAAAAAAGGAATAGCAATAGCAGGAACCCACGGCAAAACCACCACAACCTCTTTAGTTTCTTTGATGCTTTTAAGGGCTAATCTTGATCCTACTTTAATGATAGGCGGAGAGGTTGATGTTTTAGGCGGAAATGTTAGAGTAGGAAAAAGTCCATACTTTGTCACTGAAGCCTGTGAGTATAAAGAAAGCTTTTTAAAATTCTATCCCTTTATTGGCGTAATTTTAAACATAGATGCCGACCATTTAGATTATTATAAAGATTTAAATCATATAAAGGAGGCCTTTTTAAAATTTGGCAAACTCATTCCTAAAGAAGGTCTTGTTGTTGGATATGCTGAAGATGAAAATGTTATAGAAATTATCAAAAACTTAGAATGCAATAAATTAACCTACGGAATAAACAAGGGTGATTTTCAGGCAGTAGATATAAAATATGATCAAAAGGGATGTGCCTCCTTTAAAGTTAACTTAAATAATAAACTATATGGTGAATTTAAGCTTTCTATCCCTGGGGAACACAACGTATTAAACGCCCTGGCAACTATCGCCTGCGGATACTTTTTAGGTGTTAATGTTGAAACTATAAAAAACAGCCTTTTAGAATTTAAGGGAACCCACAGGAGATTTGAGAAAAAAGGTGAAAAGAAAGGAATAGTTGTAATAGATGACTATGCTCATCATCCTGCTGAAATAAAGGCTACCATTAAAGCTGCAAAAAACTATCCCCACAAAAGAATATACTGCGTATTTCAACCCCACACATATACAAGAACATATACCCTCTTTGATGAATTTTCAACTGCCTTTTTAGGCGTTGACAAACTTATTCTGACGGATATATATGCTGCAAGGGAAAAGGATACCGGACTTGTAAATTCTAAAATGCTCTCTGAGGCAGTTGTTAAAAACGGTGTCGACTCTATATATATCAAGGATTTTGAAGAAATAGTAAACTATTTAGAAGGTGAACTAAAAGAAGGCGACCTTTTGATAACAATGGGTGCCGGAGATGTCTATAAAATCGGCGAAATGTTTTTAAGAAATTAAGCCCTGCATTGGCAGGGCTTATGCTTTTGAAAAGGCAAGCCTTTTTACCCTTTCAATATCTTCCTTAGTAACAGGCCTTTCAAAACTTCTAAATCCAGCAAGTTTAAAGCCATGTTTTTTAGCAAGATTATGTATTTCTTTAACCCTTTCAAGACTCAAATCCCTTCCTAAGGAATAGTTTTCAATTTTTCCTTCTAAGGCAAGAAGCATTGTTTCAGCCATACAGGCATATCCTGTTTTAGGAGGAAAACCAAAATTAAAATTAAAGTTAACATCACCAGGTATCTCTACAACCCCACCCTCTATTATTAATACATCCTGCCTTTTCTTTGCTACCTCCTTTGAAACATCCCTTGGCCTTGCAACATCGCAGACTATAGCTCCTTTTTTTAGATGTTCCGCCTCAATAATCGCATCCTTTGAACTTGATACGGTAATAACAACATCTGCATTTTGAAGGGCTTCTTTTATATCCGAAGTTATAAAAATATTTCTGTTGTAATTTTTTTCTAATTTATCTGCAAATTCCTTTAGCCTATCCATATTTCTTGCAACAAGGAACATATTTTTTGCTTCTGGTAATAAAAGTTCTGCACAAATCTTTCCTATGGATCCTGTTGCACCAACTACAGCGACATTGCATTCATCAAGAAATTTTCCCATAATATCGACTGCCTTTTTGGTTGCTTCAACAGCTGTTGCAACAGTTAAACTATTTCCAGATGTTACTGCGATATTTACGTTTTTAGCGATTGTTATTCCTGCATCTCCAACAACCGATGTTAAAGCTCCAAGCCCTACAATATCAACATTCAATTTCTCTGCCATTTTTGCTGCCTTTATTATTCTTTTTATAACATAATCTTCGGGTAAGGATAACATCTGATTTGATGTTAAAGGGACTGCAATAAAATAACCTTCTGTTTGAGAAAACTCACTTTTAACTCCAGTTATTTTTGATATTTTTATAGGCGGCAAAAATTTTATTATTCTCTCAACATTTTTTTCTGAAAGGTTTTTTAGAAATTTAAACTTTCTGCTAACATCAGTATATTCAATCGGATGAATAATAAAGGCAAATCGTTTCATCCCAACCCCTCCATTAGTGCACAAATTGTGCACAATCTTAATACTATTATTTTAAAATATTTTTCCATTATTTTCAAGTATAATTTTGCTTAATAAAAAGCACCCTTTTAGATTTGCCATCTAAAAGGGTGATGGTATAACATGGTAATGTCAAAAAGTCAAAATGTCAAGTGCCTGTCACTTTAGAACTCTGCATTTCTTGGAGTTCTTGGGAATGGGATGACATCTCTTATGTTGCTCATTCCTGTTAGATACATTATCATTCTTTCAAATCCAAGTCCATAACCTGCGTGTTTTGTTCCTCCATATTTTCTAAGCTCTAAATACCACCAGTAGTCCTCTTCCTTCATTCCAAGCTCTCTTATTCTGTTTAAAAGAACATCGTATCTTTCTTCCCTTTGACTTCCTCCGATTATCTCGCCAACTCCTGGAACCAAAAGGTCTGCAGCTGCAACGGTCTTTCCATCGTCATTTAATCTCATATAGAAGGCCTTTATATCCTTCGGATAGTTATTTACAAATACTGGCTTTTTAAATATTTTCTCTGTAATATATCTTTCATGTTCAGTTTGCAGGTCGCATCCCCATTCAACTGGGAATTGGAAGTTTTCTCCTGATTTTTTCAAAAGGTCTATTGCTTCTGTATAGGTTATTCTGGCAAAGTCTGAATTAACAACATTATTTAATCTTTCAAATAATGTATTATCAATGAAGTTATTGAAAAACTCCATCTCTTCTGGACAGTTTTCAAGAACATAACTGATTATATATTTAACCATATCCTCAGCAAGGTCCATATAATCGTTAAGATCAGCAAAGGCAATTTCCGGCTCGATCATCCAAAACTCTGACGCATGTCTTGGAGTGTTTGAATTTTCTGCTCTAAAGGTTGGGCCAAAGGTATAAACCTTTTTGAAGGCTAGAGCATAAACTTCAGCTTCTAATTGTCCTGAAACTGTAAGATTTGTTTCCCTCCCAAAAAAGTCCTCTGAAAAATCTATTGAGCCATCTTCCTTTCTTGGAAGGTTATTAAGATCAAGGGTTGTTACCCTGAACATTTGTCCTGCACCTTCACAGTCGCTTCCTGTTATTATTGGTGTATGAACATAAACAAATCCTCTTTCTTGAAAGAACTTATGAATAGCATAAGCTGCAACTGACCTTACCCTAAATACTGCAGAAAAGGTATTGCTTCTTGGTCTTAGGTGTGCTATAGTTCTCAGATATTCAAAGGAATGCTTTTTCTTTTGCAATGGATAATCCGAATGAGAATATCCCTCAATAACTATCTTATCTGCATGAACTTCAAAGGGCTGTTTTGCACCAGGGGTTTCAACTAATTTACCTTCTACAGTTATTGATGAACTAATTGGAAGCTTTTCAATTTCTTTAAAATTATCAAGTTTTTCATCAAATACGATTTGAAGATTTTTAAAAAAGGTTCCATCATTAAGCTCAATAAATCCAAAGCTTTTAGAACTTCTTACAGTCCTTATCCAGCCGCTAACTTTAACCTCTTGATTTAGATATTTTTCATGGTTTCTATAAAGCTCCTTTACTTCAACCTCAAACATGTTTATCCTCCCTTTCCTATATTTTTCCAAAATCGAGTAGGAGCTGAATAATTATTTTATTCAGCGTCCTCTCACACCACCGCACATACCGGCCTGGTATACGGCGG
>JAOAEI010000033.1 GCA_026416875.1 Caloramator sp. | reverse complement strand
TATTTTCTTTAAAATATTTAAAGTTTATTTCCCTTGAATTAAAGTTAAACATAATATTATAATTATTATGTTAATATCTTAAAAGGAGTGGATTATATGCACAGGGAATATCAAAGTCCATTGGTTACAAGATATGCATCAAAGGAGATGTCTTATCTTTTTTCTGAAGAATACAAGTTTACTACATGGAGAAAATTATGGGTAGTTTTAGCAGAGGCTGAAAAAGAATTAGGGCTCAATATAACTGATGAACAGATTAATGAATTAAAGGAACATATTTATGATATAAATTATGATGTTGCAAGAGAATATGAAAAGAAAACAAGACATGATGTAATGTCCCATGTTTATGCATATGGTGAACAATGTCCAAATGCAAAACCAATAATACATTTAGGTGCAACAAGTTGTTATGTAGGTGATAATACCGATGTAATAATCATGAAGGAAGCATTAAATCTCATAAGGAAAAAATTAATAAAGATTATAAAGAATTTAAGCCAATTTGCAGATAAATATAAGCAACTTCCAACATTAGCCTACACACACCTGCAACCAGCTCAATTAACTACAGTCGGGAAAAGAGCGTGTCTTTGGATTCAGGACCTTATTGTAGATCTTGAAAATATAGATAAGTGCATAGATTCCTTAAAATTACTTGGAGTCAAAGGAACTACTGGAACACAGGCAAGTTTTTTAAAGCTATTTAACGGTGATCATGATAAGGTAAAAAAACTTGATGAGATTGTATGTGAAAAACTCGGTTTTAAAGGTAAGTATTTTAAAGTAACTGGTCAAACATATCCCCGCAAGCAAGATATGATAGTTTTAAATACATTAAGTTTGATTGCACAAAGTGCCTATAAGTTTAGTAACGACCTTAGAATATTGCAAAGCTTTAAGGAAATAGAAGAGCCCTTTGAAAAGCACCAAATTGGATCTTCGGCAATGCCCTATAAGCGCAATCCAATGAGGAGTGAAAGAATATCAGCTTTAGCAAGATATGTGATAGTAAACATATTAAATTCTTCCATTACAGCTTCCACCCAATGGTTTGAAAGGACTTTAGATGATTCAGCTAATAAAAGAATCGTGGTTGCAGAATCATTTTTGGCTGTTGATGCAATCCTAAACTTATATATTAATGTTTCTGAAAATTTAGTTGTTTATCCAAAGGTAATTGAGAAACGAGTTATGGAAGAACTTCCCTTTATGGCTACAGAAAATATCATGATGGAGGCAGTAAAAAAAGGAGGAGACAGACAGGAATTACATGAGAGAATAAGAGTTCATTCTATGGAAGCTGGTAAAATTGTCAAAGAAGAAGGTCGAGAAAATGATCTTATCGATAGGATTGTAAATGATCCACAATTTAATTTAGATATAAATGAATTAAAGGATGCACTAAATCCTAAGAATTATATCGGACGTTCAAAGGAACAAGTAGAAGAATTTATAAATGAAATTGTGATGCCTATACTTACAAATAATGAAATAGATGATATAAATGTAGAAATAAATGTTTAATTTATAGTAGAAGTTAATACATTTGATATACCAAGATATGTTTAAAACGTATCTTGGTATTTTATTAGAATGCGTGTTAATGATTTAACAATAGAGAAATAATTGAAACTTAAAGTCGAAAAACCCTTCTACAAAAAATTACTTTATATAACAACATGTTTTCAAATTTAATTTGATAACTAATATCATATGAAAAGTCGAATAAGGTAGCCAAATAAGAATAATTAATATTTAACTTATTCATTATTATTCACATGGTTATTCACTTGTGTTAATAAACACTTTAACTTAAAATATTTATATAAGAAAAAATGAGGAGTGATAAATTTGATAGGACTTATTGGTTGTGGCAATATGGGAGGAGCTATCTTAAAAGGAATTATAAAGTCAGGTTATAACCCAAAGGATATTTATGCTTATGATCATAATAAAGAAAAAATATTAAATATAAATTCGAAGGTTAATATATGTAATAATGAAAATGAAGTAATAAATAACTCCAAATATATCTTTCTTGCAGTTAAACCTTTAGTATATGATACATTGTTGAACAACATTAAAGATGCAGTAGATGAAAATAAAGTTATCATTTCTATGGCAGCAGGATATGAAATAGAAAAAATAGAAGAAAAGCTAAGTAAAGAAGCTAAAGTTGTTAGAATAATGCCTAATACACCTTCTTTAATTGGCGAAGGCTACACAGTTGCGGTTTTTAACAAAAACATCGATAAAGACGAGGAAGAATATGTTGTTAACTTATTAAAATCATTAGGTGAAGTAAAAATCATAAATGAATCACTAATAAACGCATATTCAGCTGTAACAGGAAGCGGTCCTGCTTTTGTTTTTCTTTTTATAGAAGCTATGGCTGATGCAGCAGTTCTACTAGGAATTCCAAGAAAGGATGCCTATGAGGCTGCAGCAAAAACACTTATAGGCAGTTCAAAGCTTCTTATAGAAACTGAAAAACATCCAGGTGAACTTAAGGATATGGTAACATCACCAGCAGGAACAACAATTGAAGGTATCAGAACCTTAGAAGAAAAAGGATTTCGAAGTGCAATTATTGAATGTATAATAAATACATATAAGAAAAACTTAAATTTAAAAAATATAAGGTGATGCATTATGCTTGTGTTTAGATATTTATTGCTAATTATTATAATGATTATATATTTGTTTTTCTGCATCTTACTATTATCAGGCTTGAAAACAAAGAATAAAAAAAATAAGTTGGATGAAGCTTCGAAAAAGTAGGGACAAAAAACATTTCGCTAAATTGATATTTAGTAGAATGTTGTTATAAAAAACGATGGGGGAGTGGCAATGGACAATAAAAATCTAGATGCGCTATTTGATGAAAACCTACCGTATATATTAAACGATTTTTTAGGATATTTATATACTGTTAAAGGAAAATCTTTAAACACAATTGATGGTTATAAGGTTGATTTGAGATTGTTCTTAAAATACATAAAAAAAATAAAAAATAATCTAAAAAACGAAATTGATGATATTGACATTTCAGATGTTAATGCAGAACTAATTAAACAGGTTACTTTAAATGATATCTACTCTTTTATAAATTATGTTTCAATAAAAAGGCAAAATAGCACCTACGCAAGGGCCAGAAAAATTGCTGCAATAAGATCCTTTTTTAATTATTTAGAAACAAAAGCTAAAATAATCAAAGAAAATCCAGCACGAGAACTTGAATCTCCTAAAATCAACAAACGACATCCTGTTTATTTAACTCTTGAGCAAAGCAAAAAACTTCTAGATTCAATTAAAGGTAGAAACAAAGAAAGAGATTATGCTATTATTACTCTTTTTCTTAACTGTGGCTTGAGATTATCAGAACTTGTTAGTATTGATATAAGTAAAATAAAGGGAGATACGTTAACTGTTGTCGGAAAAGGTAACAAAGAAAGGACGGTTTATTTGAATAAAGCCTGTATAAGAGCTATAAATTCTTATCTAGCTGTAAGGCCCAAGGATGGTGTTGTAGATAAAGATGCTCTATTCTTAAGCGAAAGAAAAAAGAGAATAGATAAAAGAACAGTAGAAAAACTTGTTAAAAAATACATTGTAAGTGCTGGACTTTTAAACGATAAATATACTCCTCATAAACTAAGACATACAGCTGCTACTTTGATGTATAAATACGGTAAGGTGGATATAAGAGCCCTTCAACATATCCTTGGTCACGAGAGTGTTTCTACTACTCAAATTTACACTCATATTGATGATGAAATACTAAGGGATGCAGTTAAGTCAAATCCTTTATCCGAAGAATAATTAATGCCCCATATATGGGGCTTTTTTAATCTTCGTTATTATCCTTTGAAAATTTTTCTTTTAATTTGGGAAT
This sequence comes from Caloramator sp., assembly GCA_026416875.1. Classification (GTDB taxonomy): domain Bacteria; phylum Bacillota; class Clostridia; order Clostridiales; family Caloramatoraceae; genus Caloramator. Next base: position 15,029 of record JAOAEI010000033.1, on the reverse strand, counting down.
ATCTTCGATGTATAATATATCTTCTTGTGCTTCTTCCTCGAAGTCTAATGTATTTTCTTCGTATAAGTAATCATCGATTTCGCTTTCGTCCTCTATTATTCCATCTATTAAAATTTCCTTATAATCAGAATTTAGTTCTAAACACTTACCGCAATTATCGCACATTTTGCCTTCAACAAGGTCGCACATGTTGCAATCGCTGCAATTATTACATATTTTATTTTTATCGAAAATACACATCTGCATTATATCAATCCCCTCGCCTTTAAATTTTTAAGGTTATTATAACATCACAAACAATTTAAAGCAAGGTAAATAAAAAAGCTGCAAAATGCAGCTTTACTCAACCTCTATTGGAACTTTAATTGTTTGGCCTGGATATATTATTAATGATTCTAAATTATTTGCTTTTCGTATTTCATATACCAATTTTCTTATATCTTGTTTATCAGTTTTATGTTTTTTAGCTATCTTCCAAAGGGTATCTCCAGATTCAACTGTAACGTATATGTAATTGACTTTGTTTGCATTTTGGTTGTTTGCTTTTTTATAAAAAGGAATAATAAGAAGGATTAAAACTAAAACTACAGCTAATAATTTTTTCTTTCTCATAAGGACCCCTCCCCGAACATTTGTTCTACCGATATTATAACGAACGGATGTTCGGTTGTCAATAGTAATTCGAACATTAGTTTGCCTGAAAAAATTATTTATGCTATAATAAAGTTAGATAATCGTTAAGGGGTGTAATAGATATGGCTAATAATAATAAAGATAAGCAGCAGGAAATACTTGATTTTATAAAGAAGGAAATTGCAACAAGAGGATATCCTCCATCTGTTAGAGAAATATGTGAAGCCGTTGGTTTAAGATCAACCTCAACTGTTCATGGGCATCTTGAAAGACTTGAGAAAAAGGGTTTTATTAGAAGAAATCCAAGTAAGCCTAGAGCTATTGAATTAGTAAATAATGTTACTTTAAAAGAAGTAATTAATATTCCTATCGTCGGCGATGTAGCAGCTGGACAACCTATTCTTGCTATAGAAAATATTGAAGATTCCTTCCCTTTACCAAGCGATTTTATAAAGATAAGCAATGATGCCTTTATATTAAAAGTAAAGGGAGATAGCATGATAGAAAAGGGAATCTACGATGGTGATTACCTTATTGTAGAGCAGCAATCGACTGCTAATAATGGTGATATTGTCGTTGCTTTAGTTGACGATAGTGCAACTGTTAAAACCTTTTATAAGGAAAATGATTTTATAAGGCTGCAGCCTGAAAACTCCTCTATGGAGCCCATAATAGTTAAGGATTGCAAAATACTTGGTAAGGTTAAGGGATTAATAAGAAAATATTAATAATAAATTAAGGGCCGCATTTTGCAGCCCTTAATTTATTCTAAAATATTTGATAGTCCCTTTAGTATGCCAACCTTTGCATGTTCTAAAGTTAATCCTCCCTGAATATAAGCTATATATGGTGGCCTAATTGGTGCATCTGCGCTAAGTTCGATTGAAGAGCCTTGAATAAATGCACCTGCAGCCATTATCACCTGATCTGTATAACCTGGCATGTCCCATGGCTCACAATCAACAAAGGAATCAACAGGAGACCCCTTTTGAATTCCTTTTATAAATTTAATTAGTTTCTCCTTATCGTTAAACTTTACTGCTTGAATTATATCGCTTCTTTTTTCGTTATATTTTGGTGATACCTCAAATCCTGCAAGTTCAAGCAATCTTGAAGCAAATATTGCTGATTTTAAAGCCTCAGCGGTGATGTGGGGAGCAAGGAATAATCCTTGAAACATTTGTCTTATAACACCAAAAGTTGATCCGCATTCTCTTCCAATTCCAGGAGCAGTTAATCTATATGCTGCATTTTCTACAAATTCTTTTTTACCTGCAACATATCCTCCCGTAGGTGCTATGCCGCCACCTATATTTTTAATTAAAGAGCCTGCTATAATATCAGCACCTACATCTGTTGGCTCCTTTATATCGATAAATTCTCCGTAGCAGTTATCAACAAAACATATAATATCCTTATTAATAGATTTTATCAATTTAATAGCTTCTTCTATATCATTAATTTGCAGCGAAGGCCTCCAGGCATACCCAGTTGATCTTTGAATAGCAATCATTTTAATGGAAGGATCCTCATTAATTACCCTTTCTACCTCTTCTAGATTTATTTTGCCATTTGGTAATAGATCAATTTGTTTATAATTTACTCCGTAGTCCTTTAATGAACCCATTCCTGATCCTTCTATTCCTATCACCTGCAGCAATGTATCGTAGGGTTTGCCTGTAATCGATAACAATGTTTCTTTAGGCCTTAAATTTCCAAATAAAGCAATTGTTATGGCATGGGTTCCGGACACTATGTGAGGCCTTACCAAAGCATCTTCACAATTAAATACACGGGCATAAACTCTATCTAATGTATCCCTTCCTATATCTCCATAGCCGTATCCAGTAGTATAAGTAAAATGCGAGTCAGATAATTTTTCATCCTGCATAGCTCGTAATACTTTAATTTGATTGTATTCCTTTATTTCATCTATCTCATTGAAATACTTTTCAACATCCTTTAATGCTCTTTCGGCAAGTTGAATTGCTAAAGGACTAAAATTATATTTTTCCTGCAAAAATTTTTTAGTAAGTTCTAACATTTTACACCTCCAAGTAAAATACATTATAAAAAACTCGCCATAAGCGAGTTTTTTATAATTCTTTATTTTCTTTTTCCTCTTGATTTACGGTTGTATATAAAATGGGCTTTGCTGGAACTATCGTAGAAATTGCATGCTTATAAACCATCATTTGTTTTCCTTCTGATTCTAAAATAACTGTAAAGCTATCAAAACCTTTAACATTACCCTTTAACTGAACCCCTGATACTAAGAAAATTGTAACTGGTATTTTATTTTTCCTAGCCCCATTTAAAAACACATCTTGTAAATTATTAGCATTCTTAACCATACCATCATCCTCCAAAGTTATTATGATTATAATTTGCCCCCATTTTATTTAGGCAAAAAATGGTTTAATTTTGGTTATTAATTTTAGTTTATTCTATAGATTATTATTTGTCAATTAAGATTCTACATCATAAATTTATCCTTTATGTAATTTATCATAACGTTTAAAACATCATCAATGCTACTAAACTCATCTAAATTGACCCAGAATATCCTATCCTCCCTTCTAAACCAGGTTAATTGCCTTTTAGCATACCTTCTAGTATTTTGTTTTATTATATCCTTTACTTCTTCTAATGTCAAATAACCATCGAGATAATCAAAAACTTCCTTATAGCCAATCCCCTGCATTGATGTCATATCCTTAGTATAACCCATTTCCTTTAATTTTTTAACCTCATCTATTAATCCTTTATCAAACATTTCGTCTACTCTTTGATTAATTCTCTCATAAAGCTTTGCCCTATCCATAGTAAGTCCAAAATAAGCAAGATTAAACTCAATTTCTCTTTTTTTGGATTCCTTTTGAAATTCAGAAATAGGCCTACCTGTATTTTTATATACCTCTAAAGCTCTAATTATCCTTTTTAAATCGTTAGGATGAAGCCTATTATAGGATTCAGGGTCAACTTCCTTTAGCATTTCATGAATAAATTGACTGCCTTTTTCCTCGGCTAAACTTTGAAGATAAAGTCTATACTCCTCATCCTTTGCAGTTTCTGTAAAATCAAGTGGATATGTTAAAGAATTTATATATAATCCTGTTCCGCCAACAATTATAGGCATTTTACCTCTTTTTATAATGTCATCTATACACTCTACAGCCATTTGGCGGTAAAGGGCAACACTAAATTCCTCTTTAGGGTCTACGACATCTATCATGTGATGGGGTATTCCCTGCATCTCTTCCTTTGTAGGTTTTGCAGAACCTATATCCATATATTTATAAATTTGCATTGAATCGGCGGATACTATTTCCCCATCTATTTTTTTTGCAAGTTCTATTCCTATCTTTGTTTTACCTGATGCTGTTGGACCAGCGATTATTACTATATTTTTTTTCATATAATCACCTTATAAAATTCTTCTAAATTTTTTCTCAAGTTCTACATAAGTCATCCTAATTAAAGTTGGCCTTCCATGAGGACATGAATAAGGATTTTGGCATCGTCGTAAGTCATCGATCAGTTTATTCATTTCACTTAAAGTTAATTTATCGCCTGCTTTAATAGCGCCCTTGCATGCCATAGTATAAATTATTTTATTAACAGAACCCAGAAAACCACTAGATGTCTGCTGAATTTCATTTAAAATTTCATTAAATACATCGATATAATTAGGATTTCCATATATAACTGGAACAGACCTTAATGATATTGAATTTCCTCCAAAGTCTTCTATAACAAATCCTATTTTAGCAAAATTATCGATATTTTCAAGGAGGAATTCCTTATCAGAAGCCTTTAAATCAATAATTTTAGGAGTTAACAATGTTTGGCTGTGGATAGATGTTCTTTGATATTCTTCTAAATACTTTTCATATAGAATCCTTTCGTGGGCTGCATGTTGGTCTATTATATAAAACTCATTTTCCGCCTCTGCTATAATATACGTTAAATGTATTTGCCCTATAGGAACTAATTTGGGAAATAGAGTTAAAGCCCTATTATCTATTATTTCCTCATCTTCAAAATTTTTAACATCTTCAATAAACTTTTCTTTATTTTCATCATTATTTATATATTTCTGATTGTCTTCTTTTACATTCACATTTGGTTTATAACTAATAAAAGTATTCGAATTATTAATATCCTGATTTTGTTTATCTAGACTATTGAAGCTAAATTTTATTTCTTCTGATTTTATTTGAGGAGAAACATTTCTTTCTATATTATTTTCAATGCTTGGCCCTAAAACAACATTAGGAACGGATGCTGCAGTTGCAAAGGCGTTTTGGACTGCTTTATAAACTAACCTATAAATCTCCTGATCGTTTTGAAACTTAACTTCGGCTTTAGTTGGATGGACATTAACATCTACCAATTGAGGGTTCATATTTAATTTAACTACATACAAAGGATACTTGTCGGATGTTGAAAAGGATCTATAAACATTTTCAATTGCAGCATTTATTGTTTTGTTTTTTATTAATCTTCCATTTATAAAAAGCGTTTGATAGCTTCTATTATTCTTCCCCAATGCATTATTCCCTATATAACCTTCGATTTTTATATGATTTTCTTCAAAGTCGATTTTTAATAAATTATCCTTAACTTGCCTTCCGTATAGAGCAATAATTGCATTTAATAAGTTACCATCGCCTTTAGTTGCAAATACTATCTTATGATTATTTTTATATTTAAATGATATATTTTCATTAGATAATGCAAGACTCTGAACTACTTCAGATACAACCATTGCTTCCCTTGATGGAGTTTTTAAAAACTTAAGTCTTGCAGGAGTATTAAAAAACAAATCCTTTACAATAATAGTAGTTCCGTCAGGAGCTCCGCATTCAATTTTATCAATAATTTCTCCGCCTTCAATATAAATTTTAGTCCCAGTTATATCATCCTTTGTTTTAGTTATCATTTCCACCTTTGAAACGGCACATATACTTGCAAGGGCTTCTCCTCTAAATCCTAATGTTCTTATATTGTATAGGTCATCTTCATTTTCAATTTTTGACGTAGTATGCCTTAAAAAGGCAAGCTCAACATCGTCTTTTTCTATCCCTTGTCCATTATCAGTAATCTTAATTAAGCTAATTCCGCCATTTTCAATTTCAATCTCTATGATGCTTGCTCCTGCATCTATCGAATTTTCTACTAATTCTTTAACAACGGAAGCTGGTCGCTCTACTACTTCTCCTGCAGCAATTTTAGTTATTAAATCATCATCTAATATTTTTATTTTTGACATTCTATCACCCTAATTTCTTAGCTTTATTAATTAATGAATATAATCTATTAAGAGCTTCTATTGGCGTTATATTTAGAATATCAATATTTTTAAGTTCTTCGATTATTTCGTTTTCTTTATAATTAAATAGATTTATTTCAAAAGAAGATGTGGTAGCAACTTCTTTTATTACATCATCCTTTTTATTCTTATTTATATCGTTTTCTTCTAATTTAGAAAGTATTTCCTTGGCTTTTTTAATAACTTCCTCTGGAAGACCGGCTAATTTTGCAACCTGAATTCCATAGCTTTGATCCGCACCGCCCCTTACTATTTTTCTAAGAAAGATAATATCGTCTCCATGTTCTTTTACTGAAATGCAATAATTTTTCACACCCTTTATTTTACCTTCAAGTTCTGTTAATTCATGATAATGGGTTGCAAATAAAGTTTTTGCACCGATACTCTTATTTATATATTCAATAACTGACCAAGCAATGCTTAATCCATCATAGGTACTAGTTCCTCTTCCGACTTCATCTAAAATAATCAAGCTATTTTTTGTTGCATTTTTTAATATATTTGATACTTCTGTCATTTCAACCATAAAGGTGCTTTGCCCTAAGGATAAATCATCTGATGCACCTATCCTTGTAAAAATTCTGTCGACTATTGATATTTTTGCTCTTTTTGCAGGAACAAAACATCCAACCTGGGAAAGCAAAGTAATTAATGCAACTTGCCTTAGGTATGTTGATTTACCTGCCATGTTGGGGCCTGTAATTATTATTATCATATTTTCTTTATTATCAAGAATTGTATCGTTTGGAACAAAGGGGCTTGATATAACCTTTTCAACAACTGGATGCCTACCATCTGTTATTTCTATAACTCCATCGTTTGTTATTTCCGGTTTAACATAATTATTCTCAAAGGAAACTCTAGCAAAGGAAAGCAGCACATCGATTATTGCCAAATATTGTGCTATCTTTTTAATCCTATCAACCTGAGAATAGACTTTATTTCTAATATCTACAAAGAGTTCATATTCTAGTTCAACTATTTTTGTTTCGGCTCCTAAGATACTTTCTTCGATCTCTTTAAGTTCTGGGGTAATAAATCTTTCAGCATTTGCCAAGGTTTGCTTTCGAATATATCTGTCCTTTGGGATTAAATTTAAATTGGCCTTTGTAATTTCAATATAATATCCAAATACCTTGTTATAACCTACCTTCAATGATTTGATGCCTGTTTCTTCCCTTTCCCTTTGTTCAAGTTCTGCAATCCAATTTTTCCCGTTTAACATCGCATCCCTTAGTTTATCTACCTCTTGATTATAACCTGATTTTATAATTCCACCCTCCTTTACAGAAACAGGAGGATTCTCGTCAATTGCCATGTTAATAAGTTTATATATATCCTCAAGAGTATCGAAATCTCTTTCTATTTCTTTTAAAAGTTCACTTTTGCATTCCTTTAACGCAGATTTAATGTCAGGAAGCATTGATATGGATTGTTTTAAGGCATTTAAATCCCTTGCATTTGCACTTTCACAACTTATTTTACTTAATATCCTTTCAATATCATAAATATTTCTTAAAAACTCTCTAAGGTCCGATGATATATAAATATTGTCTATAAACTCTTCAACTGCTTCTAATCTTTTATTTATTTCTTTTATATTCATAAGAGGTTCTTCAATCCATTTTCTTAAAAGCCTTCCACCCATTGCAGTTAGGGTTTTATCCAAAACATCAATTAAGGTTCCCTTTTTACTTCTTGTTCTTAATGTTTCTGTAAGCTCTAAATTTTTTCTTGTAAAGGAATCGAGAATCATAAAATCGCTAATATTATACTTTTTTATATTTGTTATATGACCTAAGCTGCTTTTTTGAGTATCCGTCAAATATTTAAGTAGTGTCGCTGCTGATATTTTTTCTTCATCGTTTAAGTTTTCATTTCTATATTTCTCTAAAATATTTAAATTATCATATTTTTCAATTTGGCTAATTAAACAGTTATATCTTCCTTTTATTATTTCTAGTTGTTCCTTAATTGAATAATTAACATTTTCATCGATTATCAACATTTCAGAAGGAGAGTATTTAGATAGTTCATCTATTAATTTGTTTTTTTCATCTTTAAAGGATGTTACAAAAAAATCTCCTGTTGAAACATCACAAATAGCAAGCCCCAAATTTGAGCTTGAATTATAAATACAAGTTATGTAATTGTTAGCTTTCTCATTGAGCATACTACCTTCTATTATAGTGCCAGGAGTTATTATCCTTGTTATTTCTCTTTTTACTATTCCCTTAGCCTGTTTTGGATCCTCTACCTGTTCGCAAATAGCAACTTTATATCCCTTTTCTATAAGTTTTGCTATATAGGAATCCGCTGAATGATATGGCACGCCACACATTGGTGCTCTTTTATCAAGGCCGCAGTCTCTTCCGGTTAGAGCAATCTCAAGTTCCCTTGATGCAATTTCTGCATCCTCAAAAAACATTTCATAAAAATCCCCTAATCTAAAAAAAAGTATACAATCCTTATGCTGTTCTTTTATCTCAAGATACTGTTGCATCATAGGTGTTAATCCCAATTTTAATTCCTCCCTAAATTAAGTGTATTATTATTATATAATAAAAACAATGCCGCTGAAAGATAAACTTGCAGCGGCTTTTCTAATTACCTTATAACTTCTACTAATTCTCCTAATAAAATATACATTTGTGCTTGAGTGACTTTAACATTTACGAGTTTTCCCTTTAACGATGCATCTCCACCTGTAAAATGAACTAGTTTGCCAGTTCTTGTTCTACCTGTTAACCTATTTTCATCGGTTTTACTAGGACCTTCAACTAATACTTCAACGATCTTATCCTGATACCTTTTGCTTCTTTTTTCACCTACCTGATTGACTACTTCCACCAGCCTATTAAACCTTTCGTGTTTTACATCCTCTGGAACCTGATCTTCATATTTTTCTGCTGGGGTTCCAGGTCTTTTTGAATAAATAAAAGTAAATGCTGAGTCATATTCTACCTTTTTAACAACATCCAATGTCTCTTGGAAATCTTCTTCAGTTTCCCCAGGGAATCCTACTATTATGTCTGTAGTTATCGCTACATCCTCAATTTTACTTTTAATTTTTTCAACTAATTCTAAATACTGTTCCTTAGTATATTTTCTATTCATCTTTTGTAATATCCTTGTGCTGCCAGATTGAACAGGAAGATGAATATGCTCACAAACCTTATCGCAATCCCTAATTGCATCTATAACGTCGTCGGTGAGATCCTTTGGATGGGATGTTGTAAATCTTATCCTTTCAATTCCTTCAATTTCATTTACCATCCTTAATAATTTTGCAAAGCTCATATCTTCAAGATCCTTACCATAAGAATTTACGTTTTGTCCAAGTAGAGTGACTTCCTTGTAACCATCCCTTGCTAATTGCTTTATTTCTTCCATTATAGCTTCAGGTTTTCTGCTTCTTTCTCTACCCCTTGTATAGGGAACTATGCAATATGAACAGAAATTATTGCAGCCATGCATAATAGTCACAAAGGCCTTTATATCGCTCTCTCGGTGTATTGGAAGACCTTCTACTATTTCGCCTTCCTTTTCCCAAACTTCTAATATTGTCGTATCGCTCTGCATCGCATTGTTAAGAAGTTCAGGGAATCTATGGATATTAAATGTTCCAAATATTATATCTACATAAGGAAATTTCTTCTTTACAAGTTCTCCTACTCCCTTTTGCTGCATCATGCAGCCCCCGACAGCAATTATAAGATCAGGTTTTTTTGCTTTTAGAGCTTTAAGTTGTCCTAAATTTCCGTAGGTTTTTGTTTCAGGATTTTCTCTAACTGCACAGGTATTCATTACAATAACATCAGCCTTTTCTTTATCATCAGTTTTTACATATCCCATTTTTTCAAGCATACCTGCAATTTTTTCAGAATCCTCTTCGTTCATCTGGCATCCCATCGTTATAATATGATAATATCTTTGTTTATTTAAACTCATATTTATTCCTCCCCAAGCAAGTTACGATTGTAATTATACTATTTCATCAAGTGTTAATCAATACTTATTTTTGTTTACATAAAATTATTTATGTTTATTAATTTTTACTTCAAAGGTTTCCTTTGATTCGCTGACATATACATTAAGTTTTTCAAGGCTAGATTTCCAAAGGAAGATGATAAAGGCTATAAATATGATAAAATATCCATAAACCCTTGAAAAGAGAATATAATCGTAAATTCCATGTAAGATAATCGGAATTATAAGAGATCGTGTTAAATACGAATTGCCTTTATCATCTGAAAACTTAGCAATAGAAAGATAATAGCCCATGCTTATTGCAAACAACATATGTCCTGGAACAGAAAATATCCCTCTTAAAATGCCTGTATATACAAAATTTTTTTGATTAAGGACATACAAGAGATTTTCAGCAGTTGCAAATCCAAGGGAAGTAAAAACAGAATAAATGATACCATCTAGCTTTTCATTATATTCATATATTTTGAAGGCAATATTGTATGTAATCAAAAATTTAAACAATTCTTCAGTAAAACCTGCTACAACAAAGGCTATATAAATAGGACTTTGGTTAAAGGTAAGTAAAAACTTTTCTACATAATAAACAGGAATGGTTGAAAAAAAGCCATATATAAAAAGCTTAAAAAGTATTTTGGCAGGTTCCCTATCGTATCTATCCTTTTGATAAATAAAAATCAAAAGTGCAAGCGTCGGTGCAAGAGCTATTGCAACCATGTTTAGCATAAAATCACCTCAATTATTAAAAATTATAATATAGATTCAGAATATTGCAATTTTTGTTGTTGTCTCGCAATAAATTTGTTATAATTATTAATGTCAGAAAATTTTAATATATTTTTATTTTCTCCACAATTTATAATAATATGATGGGGGTATATTTTATGGAATTTAGGTTATCAGAAAGAATGAATTATTTGAAAGCCTCAGAAATACGAGAACTTTTAAAGCTAACTGAACAGCCAGACATTATATCCTTTGCTGGTGGCCTTCCTGCACCTGAGCTTTTTCCTATAGAGGAAATGAAAACTATATCTCATAAAGTTTTAAATGATGAAGGAAAAGCTGCACTTCAATACGGTCCTACCGAAGGATATACTCCACTTAGAAAAATAATTGCAGAGCAAAGAATGAAGGCTGTTGGAGTAAATACTACTTATGAAAATATATTAATAACTAATGGCTCACAGCAAGGCTTAGATTTTACCGGTCGAGTTTTTCTTGATAAAGACGATATAGTTATCTGCGAAAGTCCAAGCTATTTGGGGGCTATAAATGCCTTTAAAGCATATATGCCTAAGTTCGTTGAAATCCCTATGGATGATAATGGAATGATTATAGAAGAATTAGAAAAGGCTTTAGAAAAGTATCCAAATGCAAAATTTATCTATACTATCCCTGATTTTCAAAATCCTACAGGAAAAACATTAAGTTATGAAAGAAGAGTAAAAATGTTAGAACTTGCAGAAAAATATAACATTCCTATAATTGAAGATAATCCTTATGGTGAGCTAAGATTTGAAGGCGATATGATTCCTTCCATTAAAAGTTTAGATAAAAAGGGACTTGTTATTTATCTTGGAACATTCTCTAAAACCTTCTGCCCAGGTTTAAGACTTGGTTGGATATGTGCTGATAAAGAAATTTTAAATAAATATATCATTGTAAAGCAAGGTGCAGATTTACAATCCAGCTCAATATCACAACGAGAAGCTGCTGCATTTATGCAGGTTTATAACTTGGATGATCATATTAATAAGATTAAAGAAGTATACAGAAGAAGAAGAGATTTAATGATTGATATGATTAAAAAGGAGTTTCCACAAAACATTAAGTATACCTATCCTAATGGTGGATTATTTACATGGGTTACTTTGCCAGAAGGTGTAGATGCAGCTGAACTATTAAAAATTGCATTAAAGGATAAGGTAGCCTTTGTGCCTGGCGGTTCCTTCTTCCCAAATGGTGGGCATCCAAATCATTTTAGATTGAATTTTTCAAATATGCCTGAAGATAAAATAATTGAAGGAATAAAAAGATTAGGAAAGGTTTTAAAAGAAAATTTATAATTTAAGGGCTGCAATGGCAGCCCTTAAATTATTATAGTTGCAGCATTTATTATCTCCTCAAATCCTACGTTAAAGTATAAATTAACTGCCCTTATGTTATCATTTTCGACTTTTAAAAATAGTTCCTTTATTCCATACTCCTTTGCTTTATTTAGTATTTCATTTAAAAAGAATTTACCATATCCAAACCCTCTATATTCTGGAACTATTCCAAAATTAATAAGGTAATATCCTTCAGAACTTTTTATTATCTGCCCATATCCGATATCTTCATCGTTGTATGTTAAGAAAAAGCATAAATCTGAAATAAATTCTTTTTTTCTTTCTTCGCTTTTAACTTCCTCTAAAGATAATGCCTTTCTTTTTAAGTTTTCTCCAAAAATGCTATTTTGAAGAATCACCCTTTTATCTTCTTCTTTATTGATAATCATCGATCTTATCCTTAAGTTATTTAAATTCGATGTTTGATTTATTGATTTTAACTTAGAAAGATCAATAACCATCAACTTATAATTCTTTAATAATTTAATACTGCATTCATCAGTAAGTTTTTTAAATAAATCAATATTTCTATAATAAAATTCAATCTTATAGCCACTTAATAAATTGTCTTGTAACTCATTAACTATTTCCTTAAAAGAAACATTAGCTTCTAATGGAATAAAAAATATTTCTCTTTTAAAATCATGTTTTATAAGCAAAGCTGAAATTTTATTTCCATTAACTATTTTATAACATCTTTTTGCCAATAAATCTAATAATATGTTGCCATCATAATTACTAAAAAAGTCAAAATCATAATCTACTCTTAATATCAAAGTTTTTAATTTTGAGTAATCTTTCCATCCTGCCTTTAAAATTTTTACCATATCTTCTCCTTTCAACTTTTCTTTTTAAAAATTCTAGAAAAAAATCCTTTTTTTCTTTCCCGCTCATATCTTAATTTTTCTTTTAATTCCATTATTTCATAAGATTTTTGTTTTAGCTCCATTTTAAGCTTCATGTTTTCGGTTATAAGTAAATCCCTTTCTTTAGAACTGATGTTTTGATTTAGTTGATTTAATAATTCGTTTATTTCTTTAAATTTTTGTTCAAAAATAAGTAATACTTCATTAGAAGGTTGGTTTGTTTGACTTATTATTTCGTTAGTTCCTATGCTTGTTGCAGCAATTTCTTCATTAATAAAAGAATCAGTGCTGTTTATCATCTTTTTTATCTGCTGATTGCTATATCCATTATTTTGATATTTTTTAATAAATAAAAGCAGATTAAGGTCTTTTTCTTTAAATATTCTCCTTCCATTGATATCCCTTTCTATTTTTAAATCGAATTCTTTTTCATAGTATCTTATTGCAGATGGTCTATATCCTGTTTTTTCACATATTTCTTTAAAGGTATATGATCTTTCCATAATATCACCCCATTTTATTATTTCTTCGATAAAGTGAATAATCCTTTATAAAAATGGGGTTTTTTAGTCCAAAAATTTCAGCAACATTTTACAAAATATATTCTTCAAGATATTCCGGGATAACGCAAGGTGTCGAACTTACAGGTTTCTAATATTGCTTTTAAATTCATGGCTGCTTCTGTTTCACCATGGGTTATAAATACTCTTTTATTGACTCCCTTATTAATGTTTTTATACCACTTTAACAGACCTTGCAAATCAGCATGACCAGAAAGACCTGGCATATTAATTATTTTAGCATTGACTGCTATTTCTTCACCAAAAATTTTTACCTTTTTTGCCCCATCGAGTATCCTTCGCCCCAATGTTCCTTCTGCTTGATAACCAACAAAAACGATAGCAGATTCTTTTTTCCATAGGTTATACTTTAAATGATGTTTAATTCTGCCTGCTTCACACATTCCACTTGAAGAAATGATAACAACTCCATTTTTGCTATTGAGCTCCATCGATTCTTCTTTTGTTTTTATAAAGGTTAAATTATTAAACTCTAAAACATCATTATCAATAGATAATATATTTAATGCCTCCTCATCATAACATTCTTTGTGTTTTTTAAAAACCTCTGTTGCTTCTTCTGCTAAAGGGCTATCGAGATAAATTGGGACATCAGAAATTTCTTTTCGCCTTTCAATATCTATATACTTATTTAAAAGATATAATATCTCCTGAGTTCTTCCTACCGCAAAGGATGGGATTATTACATTGCCGTTATTTTTTATAGTATTTAATATAATTGTATATAAACTTTGAACTTCACTTGGAATAGAATGAAATCTATTGCCATAGGTAGATTCAATTACTAGATAATCAGCATAATCTATATATTCATAATCCTTAATAATAGGTATATTTATATTACCTAAATCCCCTGAAAATACAATCTTCTTTATAACACCTGCATCTTTTATAAGTATTTCTACAATTGATGAACCTAAAAGATGGCCTGCATCCTTTAAATTTATATATATATCACTATCAATCCTTTGAGGGTGGTTATATGGAATTGATACCACATATTCTTTTACCCTGTCACCATCTTCTGCTGTATATAAAGGTTCTATTAATGGTAATCCCTTTCTCTGTCTTTTTTTGTTCTCATTTATTGCATCCATCTCTTGAATATGTCCACTATCAATTAACATTATTTTTAAAAGATCAGCAGTAGCAGAGGTACAAAAAATGGATCCTCTAAAGCCTTGTTTTACAAGCAGAGGTAGTCTACCTGAATGGTCTATGTGAGCATGGGTTAGGATTACAAAATCTATCTCCTCTGGATTAAAGGGAAAATTGCTTTGATTATTCTTTGCTTCTTTACCTTGAAACATACCACAGTCTACTAAAAATTTTCGCTTTCCGGTTTCAACTAAATAGCAGGAACCTGTGACAGATTTAGCTGCCCCACAAAATTTTATTTTTATCATAATATCCCCCTTAAAAAAATTATAAAAAAGTATTGACATATCGCTAATACCATGATATATTATTACATGTCAGGTCGTTCTTATAAAGATTGTAACTGAATGCTGTC
>JAOAEI010000032.1:16143-19593 GCA_026416875.1 Caloramator sp. | reverse complement strand
ATTACATGCTCATCAAAATCAATTCCAAACTCCCTCAATTCCTCTTGAAGTTTTACATTGTTACACAAAAATACGCCTTCTACATAGGCAAAATCCTTGCCTCTTCTTATTATATCTTTACTTTGTTTTTCTCCCAAAAGGAAATTTATACTGTCTATTATAATCGATTTTCCAGCACCAGTTTCACCTGTAAGGATGTTTAAATTATTTGAAAATTCCAACTTCACCTCATCTATTAAGGCAAAATTTTTTATATGTAACTCAAGGAGCATTAATCTACCTCCTTATTTAAAATCCTTTTCATTCTCAAAACAATTTCCTGAGCCTTTTCATTAGTTCTTGCAAGAGCAAATATTGTGTTATCCCCCGCTATTGTTCCAACTAAACCATCGAATTTTAATGAATCAATAGACTCTGCTGCTGCTGAAGCTGAACCTGATAATGTTTTTATCACTATCATATTACCAACACAATCTATATCTAATACAGTTTGTGAAAATATACTGACAAGTTTATCATAAAGTGCATTATTTTGATATGAAAATGGAGCATATTTGTATTTACCGTCCTTTGTTTGCACCTTAATAAGCTTAAGTTCCTTAATGTCCCTCGATACCGTAGCCTGAGTAACATCAAATCCTTCTTTTTTTAATTCATCAACAAGCTCCTCTTGAGTTTCAATATCCTTTTTGGTTATTATTTCTAGTATTTTTGAATGTCTAGTAATTTTCATAATAAAACCCCTTTCTTCCCTCAACTGGAAAATTCCTTTAACTTTTTTTGTAAAACCTCAAAAAAACTTCTATTGTAAATTTTTATAAATTCTGCATTATATGGAGCTCTTGTTATCAATACCCTGTCCCCTCTTTCAACTTCTAATCCCAATTGGCCATCTGCAGTTAAAAAAACTCCTTCATTTGCACTTACAATTCTTATTTCTAAAGTTTTTTTGCTCCCTATTATTATTGATCTAGAATTTAAACTATGCGGACATATAGGAGTAATAAGAATAATCTCAAGTTCAGGGTAAACGATTGGTCCTCCCGCCGAAAGGGAATAAGCAGTTGAACCTGTAGGAGTAGAAACAATAAGTCCATCTCCTCTATAAGTCTCCATGACCTTATTATCTACTAGTGTTTCTAGCTCTATGATTCTTGATAAAGTTCCTTTAGTAATACAGATATCGTTTAAACTATAAAGTTCCTTTATTAATTGCTCTTTTCTATAAATTTCAGCCTTTAGCATCATCCTTTTTTCAATTTTAAAATCATTATTTAGTAATTTTTCAAGGGCATCGAACATAAACTCCTTTTCAACCTCAGTAATAAAACCTAAATGACCAAAATTTATACCTAATATAGGTTTAACATAAGGGATTTGTCTTCGTGTAACATTTAATATAGTTCCGTCTCCACCCAAAGCAACTAAATAATCTGCTCTTTTAAAAATATCTTCTTCATCATTTCCCAATTCTCCTAAACCTATCTCCCTTGCTATTGCCTTTTCTAAAATAACATTACAATTTCTCGATAATAACCATTTAACAAGCTCTTTTGTAACTATTAAATTAGAATCTTTTGTTATGTTTACTAAAACTGCTATATTCATCATTTTCATCCCATCTTCTCTTTCTATTTTAATTTGCTATGGGCCTCATAAACAATATTTGATATCTCCAATTGAAGGTTTTCAATATCATTATTAGTATTTTTTGAAAGATAGAGAAGATATTCTATATTCCCCTCTGGGCCTTTAATTGGTGAAAATTGTAATCCACATATCCCAAAATTAATCGATTTTGCAAAATTAAAAATTTCAGTTATTACTTCTTTATGAACATCAGGATCCCTGACTACTCCTTTTTTCCCAACCTTTTCCCTTCCTGCTTCAAATTGAGGTTTTATCAATGCAACTATTTCACCGTCATCTTTTAATAAACTTTTTACCACAGGTAGCACTAATTTTAAGGAAATAAATGAGACATCTATTGATGCAAAATCGGCAAATTCTCCTAAATCTTCAGGTTTTACAAATCTAATATTGGTTCTTTCCATGACTACAACCCTTGGATCATTTCTTAACTCCCAAGCTAGTTGCCCATACCCAACATCTATTGCAAAAACTTTTTTTGCACCATTTTTAAGCATGCAATCAGTAAATCCACCAGTTGAAGCTCCAACATCAATTGCAACTTTATCATTAAGGTTAATATTGAAACTTAATAAAGCCTTTTCTAACTTAAGTCCACCTCTACTAACATAAGGTAATGCATTTCCTTTTATTTCGATATTCGAATCTACATTTACCTTTTCGCCAGCCTTATCAACTCTAATTCCATCAACAAATACCAATCCTGCCATTATATTTTTTCTAGCCTTTTCCCTTGTTTCAAAAAATCCCTTTTGGACTAATAATACATCAAGTCTTTCCTTATCCATAATCACCTTACCCTTTTCTTACATTTCTTTTAATATAGTGTTATATAATCCATCAGCATCTAAATTATACCTCTTATAAAGTAAACTTATGTTTCCATGTGTTACAAACTCATCTGGATAACCAATATTCCTAATTTTCCCTTTATAATTTTTCTTTGCTGCATATTCAAGAACAGCAGAACCAAATCCTCCACTTATATAATTATCTTCTATTGTAAAAATTATGTCGTGTTCTTTTAAAATCACATCAAGCAACTCATAATCTAATGGCTTAATAAACCTTGCATTTATCAAAGTAGAAGAAATATTATGTTTGTTAAGTTTTTCCACAACTGATTTAGCATTCTGTATTAATCTTCCTGTTGCTAGAATACAAATATCCTTACCTTTAGTTAATTCTTCCCATTTTCCATAGATTATTTCATCATATTTTTCAAATTTTACGTTTAAATCTCCACCTCTTGGATATCGTATAGCAACAGGTCTATTAAAATCTAAAGCCCATTTAATCATCATTCTAAACTCTTCAATGTCCTTTGGAGATATTATTGTTAAATTTGGAATAACTCTTAAAAAAGAAATATCTAAAATTCCCTGATGAGTTTCTCCATCCTCTCCTACAACTCCTGCCCTATCTATCGCCAAAACAACAGGTAAATTTTGAAGACAAATATCATGAACTACTTGATCATAGGCTCTTTGGAGAAAGGTTGAATAAACAGCAAATACAGGCTTTAACCCTTGCGTTGCAAGTCCTGCTGCAAAGGTAGCTGCATGCTGCTCTGCTATTCCGACATCAAAAAATCTGTCCCTAAAAAGTTCTGCAAAGGGTTTTAAACCAGTTCCATCAGGCATTGCTGCGGTTATAGCTACTATTCTTTTATCTTCCTTTGCAAGTTTAATTAGTTCCTCTCCCAAAACTTCAGAATATGTTATTTTTGATTGATTAAAATTATTTCCCGTTGCAACCTCAAAGGGCCCGACTCCATGATAAACATCTGGTTGATCCTCT
>JAOAEI010000032.1:0-16133 GCA_026416875.1 Caloramator sp. | reverse complement strand
GCATAAACATAACCTTTTCCTTTTTTAGTAATAACATGAATTAATATAGGTCCCTTTAGCTTTTTAGCTCTTTGAAATACATCAAGTAGATTTTCAATATTATGCCCATCTATCGGTCCTAAATATGTAAATCCTAATTCTTCAAAAAGCATACCAGGTATAACAAGTTGCTTAACTCCTTCTTTTATTTTTTCCATTGATTTATATATGTTATTACCAAAAGCGGGTATTTTTTTAACCATAGACTCTATATCATTTCTTAAGGTTATGTATTTAGGGCTTGTTCTTATTTTACTTAAATATATTGCTAGACTTCCAACATTTTGTGAAATAGACATTTCATTATCGTTTAAAACTACAATAAGATCATTTTTTGATGCCCCCGCATCATTTAATGCCTCAAGGGCCATTCCTCCAGTTAAGGCACCATCTCCAATAACTGCAATAACATTAAATTTTTCTCCCTTTAAATCCCTTGCCTTAGCAATTCCAAGGGCTGCAGATATCGATGTGCTGCTGTGGCCAGCACCAAAAACATCATATTCGCTCTCCTTCCTAGTTGTAAAGCCACTCAATCCACCATATGTTCTTAGTGTATCAAATCTATCCTTTCGTCCTGTTAAAATCTTATGGACATAACATTGATGTCCAACATCCCAAATAAGCTTATCCTTTGGCAAATCAAAAACTTTATGTAAAGCTATTGTAAGTTCAACAACCCCTAAATTGGAGGCTAAATGTCCTCCAGTTTTTGAAACTTTATCTATTAAAAACCTTCTTATTTCGTTTGATAAGATATTTAGTTCTTTTAAGGATAAATTTTTTAAATCTTTAGGATAATTTACTCTTTCTATCACCGCCATTATCCTTACCTCTTTTTCTTTTGAATTTTTTTCCTTTTAAAATTCCTTCTAGAAATCGTCCTAAGTAATAAACGATATTATTTGCTTGCGTAAAGGCAAAATTTTTACCTAACGCCTTTCCACCAATTGTAAGTGAAGCTATCATAGAGCTTATTATTAGTGCTATTAAGGGCTTATTAATGGAAAATTTGTAAGCTGATAAATTAGTTGCAATTGCTGCACCAGTTGCTCCACTTATAATACCTACAATGTCTCCAATCACATCATTGCAAAAATTGGATACTCTATCAGCATTTCTAATAAGATAAACTGCCCAAGTAGCACCTTTAACTTTTCTTGAAGCTAAAGAATGGAATGGTTCTTCATCGGCTGCTGTAACAGCAACACCGATTATATCAAAAAAAACACCTATAAAAATTATAAAAAGTAAAAGTATGATTGCGCTTAAAGTATTCACTCTTGGAATTAAAAGTTCAGTAAAGGAATTTATCGAAAAAGAAATAATTAATGTCCAAAATATAATAATGAAAAACCATTTTAAATTATTTTTACCATGAGTTTTTTTCTTATAAAGCTTTATTTTTTTATTTTGTCCCATGTCATCACCTTTATTAAATTTAGGTGGCAGCAGGATGAGTTAAGTTTGCGGCTTAGGTCTAGCAGGCTTTCCCATTTTCAGACCCAGGCGTCGCCGCCCAGGCGGTTTCCCTTTAACTGAAAATTCACACCGTTGCCGAATGTGAGGCTAGATTACCACTTAGTCCACACTGCAATCCCCATCCTGCCTCAAAAGGAACAGTCTAGGAGCTTTCCTCAACGGCATCATCTATTCCTAGCCTCTTTTGCAAAAATGGTTTCCTATAGCGATAATCCATATTCTTGGGCCCTTTTGAATATGGATCTGATCTATCCTCCACCATTCTTGCTCAAGGCAGGCTACGCTGCACGCAGCTTTAACACCGCTTTGCAGGTTTAATCCCTTGCCGTAGTTTTACCCACGCACAAGGGTCTCCGCGGGGGTAGGGTCGATTGCGCATGCCATTGCGGTCGCCCCATCCCCCTTACTCCCAGCACCAACCCACCACTGGGCGTAGCGAGCCAGCACAAGGAACTTCATCGATGTGCCCTTTAGCGGATTTTTAGCCCCGCCTTCAGAATAGACTAGCCGACTAGAATACTGCACCACCTATCTATAGTATAATCCTATTATTAGCCCTAATAGCGCTCCAACTAAAACTTCAATTGGAGTATGACCTATAAGTTCCTTTAATTTTTCCTGTTTTAACTTGTTATGCATTAAGTCATCAATGATTCTATTTAAAATTTCAGCTTGTTTCCCAGCAGCCCTTCTAACACCAGCTGCATCATACATAACGACAAGTGCAAAACAAAAAGCAATTGCAAACTCAACACTATCAAAACCCTTTAAAGAACCAATTCTTGTCGCTAATGCAACCACAAAGGCAGAATGAGAACTTGGCATTCCGCCTGATCCAACCATTCTTGAAAAATCTATTTTCTTAAGTTTCAGAGAAACAATTATAACTTTTAAAAGTTGAGCAACAAACCATCCTAATACAGCAGTAATTAGAACTTCATTTCTTAGAATACGAAGTAAAATCACTTTTTCCACCTAACTTTCACGATTTAAAAGATAATTTGTTAAGTCTTGTAGAAATCCCGTATTATCTATTTTATTAGCAAATTCTAAAGCTTTCAAACTATATTCCCTTGCTAATTCCTGCGATTTTTCCAATCCATATAAAGTTACATAGGTAGGTTTATTGTTTTTCGCATCCTTTCCTACAGTTTTGCCTAATTTCTCTTCTTCTCCTATAACATCAAGAATATCATCAACTATTTGAAAGGCTATACCAAGATTTTTACTATATTCCTTTGTTATTTCTAAAAAGTCATACCTGTTTGCTATTATGGCACCTACATTGCAGGAGGCTTCTATAAGTTTCCCTGTTTTTCTTTCATGCATTGAAATCAACGAATTTTCATCTATAATATTTCCTACATTAGTAATATCAATAACTTGACCTCCAATCATTCCAGTAACGCCACTGGCCTTAGCTATCTCAAAGGCCGCATCTACAAATCTTTTATCATTTTTTCTTTTCATAACATTTAGCATAGTCTCAAAGGCATAATTTAATAGACCATCCCCAGCTAAAATCGCAATTGCATCACCATAGACTTTATGATTAGTTAATCTTCCCCTTCTATAGTCATCATTATCCATTGCTGGCAGATCGTCATGAATTAATGAATATGTATGAATCATCTCGATACTGCAGGCGATATCTAATACATCCTCTGTCCTTCCGTTTAAAGCCTCACACACTGCAATGCTTAAAATAGGTCTTATCCTTTTTCCTCCTGCAAAAAGGCTATACTTCATCGCCTCAATAATAATTTGAGGAGCATCAATATTTGAAAAAAGGTCTTCAAGCCTCTTATTAATAAGCCGTTGTTTATATTCAAGTGTTTTTTTAAAGTCCATTTTACTCCTCCTCAAGTTTAAACTCCTCTTCTGTTATTTCACCATTTTGCCCCTTTAAAATAATATTTATCTGTCGTTCAGCCTCATCAAGTTTTTTGTTACAATAATCCGAAAGCTCAATACCTTCTTTGAACAATTTCAATGATTCATCTAAAGATAAACTATCGCTTTCTAATTTTTTTACAATTTCTTCAAGCCTTTTTATGGCCTCTTCAAAGTTCAAATTAATCTGTTCCTTCATAAATTTACCTCCATCTTCTCTAGAACATCACAATTTACTTTTCCATCATTAAGATGTAAGACTAATTTATCTCCTATTTCTATTTCTTTAATACTTTTAACAATATTGTCATCTTTTTCAACAAATGCATATCCCCTCGTTAATACCTTTAATGGACTTAACGCATCCATTTTGCCAACCAAAACTGAAAACTCGCCCCTACGTTTTGTTAATAAATTATTTCCTATATTTAATATTTTTGTCCTTTCTAATTCCAATTTTCTTTTTTCTTCATTAATTTTTCTAATTAGTATATTAACAATCTTATTGTGCAAATTATCTATATACTGAAGATTTTGGGCAATCCAATTATTGGGTGAATAATTTAAAAGCTTTTGATTTAAAGTCTCGATAAGCATTTGATTCCCTTTTATTCTATTCTTCAAAGACCTATATAAAGCTTCTTTAAAACTATTTATCTTGAATTTTAATTCATCGAATCTCGGAACAGCCATTTCTGCAGCATGAGATGGAGTTGATGCCCTAACATCCGCAACAAAATCTGCAATTGTATAATCAGTTTCATGCCCTACCGCCGAAATTATAGGAATCCTACTTTCAAATATTGCCCTTGCTACAATTTCTTCATTAAAGGCCCAAAGTTCTTCTATTGAACCTCCACCTCTTCCAATTATGATAACATCTATATCGTCTCGTGAGTTAAAATATTTTATTCCTTCAACAATACTTTCAGCAGCTCCATCTCCTTGAACCTTTGCAGGATAAAGTAGAATATTAATTCCGTAAAAACGATTCGTTGATACATTAATAATATCTCTAATTACAGCACCTGTGCTAGATGTTACTACTCCTATCCTTCTTGGGAAAACAGGAAGCCTCTTCTTATTTTTTTCATCAAAAAGACCTTCCTTAAACAATTTTTCCTTTAACTGCTCAAAGGCAAGATAAAGGCTTCCATATCCATCGGGTTCCAGCTTAGTGCAATAAAGTTGATACTGACCATCCCTTTCATATACAGTCACAGAACCATAAGCAATTATACTCATTCCATCCTCAGGCATAAATTTTAACTTAGAGCCATATCCCTTAAACATAACGCATTTTATTTTTGCTTCGTTATCTTTTAAGGTAAAATACATATGCCCGGAGGAATGTAATTTAAAATTTGATATTTCTCCCTTTACTATTACATCATTTAGAACTTCATCATAATCAAACATTTCTTTAATATATTTTGTTAACTGACCTACACTAAAAATCAAATTATCCATATATTCCCGCTGCCTCCAGAACATTTTCTATCAGCATTGTCGTAGTCATAGAACCTACACCGCCTGGAACAGGAGTTATCATAGAAGCTTTCTTAACAACATTCTTAAAATCCACATCTCCTACAAGCTTTCCATCTACCAAGGTCGTTCCAGCGTCAATGACTACGGCTCCTTCCTTTATCATATCTTCAGTTATTAACTTAGGTTTGCCAACAGCACTAATAACAATATCTGATTCTATCAGAATATCCTTTAAATTTTTTGTCTTAGAATGGCAAATAGTTACTGTAGCATCATCGTGAAGCATTAAAGCAGCAACTGGCTTTCCAACGATGTTGCTTCTCCCAACAACTGCAACCTTTAAACCTTTTATTTCTATTTTCATTTCCTTTAATATTCTTAGAATACCCTTAGGTGTGCAGGGAACTAAACATTTTTCCCCTCTATATAATTTTCCCGCATTTATGGGGTTAAAACAGTCTACATCCTTATTTACTGCTATTGCATTAGCTATTTTATCTTCATCGATGTGTTTTGGCAATGGAACTTGCACCAAAATTCCATGAACTGTTTCATCATTATTCAATTTATAAATTAATTCGAGCAAATCTTTTTCTGAGGTGCTCTCAGGCAATTCATATGTCATAGATTTTAGTCCTGCCTCGATACAGACTTTTTCTTTATTTTTTACATAAGACACAGAAGCAGGGTCTCCCCCAACTATAATAGTTGCTAAACATAATTTATGTCCATACTTAGCTTCATACTCTCCTATTTTAACCTTTAACTCATCTCTAATGTTTTTTGCTATTGATTTACAGTCGATTATTAATGCTGCCATTTTTTATTCCCCCTTTAACATTTTGTTCAGCCCTATATATGCTACCCCAACTGCATTATCAGAGGCATATTCCTTATTTGAAAAATAAAGAAAGCCTTCATAGCTTTTATCAAGCCTGCTTTTTAAAAATTCGCTTGAAGCAACACCTCCTAATAAAAGTATAGGCAATTTATATTCATCTATCAAATTATTTATTAATTTTTCTAATGTCTTTGCAACACAAACCATAGCTGCATAGGCTATATCTTCTTTTGTGTTTCCTTCTGCTAAATACTTTAATGCTAAAGTTTCTTGTCCTGAAAAATTAAATTCAAATCCATCTACCTTTGAAGGTATTCTTAAAGTGCTATTTTTTGTGTTTAAGACCAATTGATCTAAATATTTACCTGCAGGAAAATCAAATCCAAGGGCAACCCCTATTCTATCCAAAAACTGGCCTACACTTATATCCTTAGTTCCGCCGATTTTTTTTATTTCATAATCGCTACATCTATCAACTAGTAAAACTTCAGATGTTCCTCCTGAAAGATGCAGAGCTATAAAGCGTTTTAACTTAAGATTAGCCGTTCTTATTGCAGCTTCAATATGCCCCTCCTGATGTGTAGTAAGAAATAATGGGATTGAATTAGTGATAGATATTACCTTTGCAAAGGATTCCCCTGCCTTAAATACAGGCATATATGAACCTTCTACAGGTCTTGGTGCTATGCTTACACAAACTGCATCTAAATTTTTAACGTTTAATTCTTCAAATAAAATAGGTAAATTCATTACATGTTGAAAAAGGGCTTCAGATTGCCTTAAGCCCCTTTCTCCCATTTTTACATTTAAAATTTTTCTTGAATCCACTTCTATTCCACTTTGGCTAACAACAGCAATCGAAGTTGTGTAATTGCTTGTATCAATCCCTAAAACTCTTATCATATTAGCTTATCTCCTCAACAACCTTAGCTAATACTCCATTAATAAATGCTGGTGACTGATCAGTCCCATATATTTTTGCAAGTTCAACGGCTTCATTGATTGCTACTGGAGTAGGAACATCTTCTCGTGCCATTATTTCATATATAGCTAGTCTCATTATCGATAGATCAACCTTAGCTAATCTATTAAGTTTCCATCCGTGCGCATGCTTGTCAATCAATTCGTCAATTTTAGCTAAGTTTTTTTCCACTCCATAAACACAATCCTTTATGTAGTCAACATCTTCATTGGTGAATTTTAACTCATTGTTATCAAAAAAATCCCTCATTATCTCATCTGCAGGATAATTTGTTAATTCCATTTGGTAAATTAACGTCATAGCTTTTTCCCTTGCATTTTTTCTTCCCATGATCATTCCTCCATATTATTTCCAGGTATTTAGTATATTTTGCAAGACATTTAGAAGGTTTTCATTATTATCTATCTTCTTACCTATATAATAACCAAAAAATATACAAATAACAATAAAAACAGTTTTAAAAAAACCTATAACAAGAACAAAAATAGAAAATAATAAACCTAAAAGGCTTCCTACAAATTTACCTGTATGGTTTCTAAACAAATCAATTATGTATTCTTTCCACATATTAATCCCTCTATTCCATTCGAAGCTTTGTATTGCTTGCGATTTCATCGACAACTACCTTAACTTCAGCAACAGGAATTTCAGCAATAGACTCTAAATATGTTTTTGTAGCCGTTTGCACTTGAAATACCAAATTAGGAATATTGTAGTCTGGAAATACTATAGCTTTAATTAGCACACTTAACTTATCTTTATTAGGCTTTAAAAAAACTTTAAACTCCTTTAATCCCTTTATATCGCTTAACGATTTTGAAATTAATGATTTTATTGCTTCGTTTGATATAATAAGCTCACCCTCAGATGTATACCTTGAAACACCAAGCTTAAAATTTTCCTTTTTAAAAAGGTTTAACATAATAATAAGATTAATAGCTAAAACTATAAAGGCAAAAATAGTCGCATATAAATTTTTAGTAGTATCCTTAACAAAGGAGATAATAAAGTCATTAGATATAATGTTTAAAGGCATTAGTCCTATTATAAAAGCTAATATAGAAATAACAACTAAATAAAAAAACAGAACAAATTTATTTAAACTATTCATATGTAACACTCCCTATTCATAAATTAACCAAAATTAACCCTCTGCAAGCAGAGGGTTAATTTTGGTTATTTTTTTAACTTATCTTCATCCTTTACATCTTTTTGGAAGTTTACTCCCTGAATATGGACATTTACCTGGGTTACATTAATTCCTGTCATCGTTTCAACTGAAAGCTTTACCTTCCTTTGAACTTCCTTTGCAAGTTCTGGAATCACAGCTCCATATTCAACAATTAAATAAACATCTATTAAAACTTCATTTTCTCCTAATTGAACTTTTATACCCTTGCCTGGGGACTTTACTCCAACTTTTTCAAGCATATCTCCTGTAAATCCAGCTGTTAAATCTGCTACCCCTTGAACTTCACTCACTGCCATAGACGCTATTAGGGATATAACCTCAGGAGCTATTTTCACTTGCCCCATTTCATTCACATTTATATCTGTTTCCATTAATTACACCTCCTGTCGTATCCATCCTTATCATTAGTTTATTACTATTAAATAAAAAAATCAAGTGAAAATTATTTCTGTCTTACAGTAATTCTTGATGGTGATATTCCTGTAGTCTTTACTACAATATCCTTGATTTGATTAGCTTCTTCGCTTGTTAGTGGGTTATCTGCTCTTACACAAACTTCTACACCATTATCATCGATAAAACATAATGCATCTTCAAATCCCTTTTCTTTAATTAAAGTTTCAATTTTACTCTCCTTTAATGATCTGTCGTTAAGCTGCATCAATTTAGTCGTTGCCGCTTCTTTAGCAGACTTGGTTGCCTCTTGGCTGTTTATTATTTTTTCTAGCTCCTGTTTTACTACACTTCTTTCTTGCTGTCTTGTAATTCTGCTTTCTGCAAAATAATTTGTAGCTTCTTGTTTTTCTGCATTTTTTCCTATCGTAGTTAAATAAGCTGAATCGTTAAATCTTTTTGCTGCCCATCCCGCCACTGCTATCAACATTATAAGCACAGCAATTATAGCAGTTTGCCTTTTTACATCAGACATAATCCCCCTCCTAAAATTTGATCTAATAAATTTATATGACATATCTAATTTTTATATAATTAATTTTTCATAGGAAGAACAGATACTTTATTTGCTGGAATATTTAAACCTGTTTTTACTGCATTTATTATCTGTTCCTTTATCAACGGGCTCTTTGCCCCCTCTGCTACTACAATAACACCTCCAATCCTTGGGCGAATTTCTTTTATAATAAAGGGTTTGTTTGAGGTTCCTTCATTCATAAGCACAACATTTATATTTCTGCTATTTTCTGTTGTGATTCTAGTCCCACCTTGGTTATCCTTTTCTTCTATCTTTCTTATGTTAGTATTCTCATTATAAGCTGGAACTGAGCTTGTTCCCTCTTCAAAATAAATCATAGCATTAACTTTACCTACACCATCTATTTGCATCAATATATCTATTAAATCCTTTTTTAGTTTTTCCTCATATGTAAGCTGTGGGGCATATGTAGCAACCTCAATAACCGACTTTTCTTCCTTCTTCTTTTTATCAACTAAATTAATATTTTTATATACGTTTGAAACAAGCATCATCAGAATGCCTAACAATATTACTATAATCATATTTAGAATAACTTTCTTGGGATTTTTTAAATTTTTATCTAAAAAACCCTTTAAATCCATAACCATCCCTCACTTTATAACAGTTATTTCATCTTGACTGATTTTAAGAAATTCAGATAAATATTTTTTAACTTTTACCGTCTCTACATCATCTCCATTTGTCCTACCTATTACTACTTTTTCTACTGGTTTTACATTGCTTTTGTAGTTTTTCACTAAAGTTAATGAATATACCTTACCAAAGCTTAATGAACTCATATTTTCATCGATTTTTATTTCTTTAACGATATATTCAAGATTTAATTTATTCTTTATATCCTCCTCTATTCTTTTTACTAGATTATTTTTAAACTCAAATATCAATTGTTTGTTATACTCATTTAGGTTAGTTTTATTTCCATTATCTATGCTATATTTTTCATAGTATGATGCAACAGTATTTTCAACATTAACGTTATTACCTAAAAACTTAAATATCGGCATTATTATGGTAATTAAAATTATAAACCCTAGAACAAACCTTACATATTTTTTAAACTTATTGGTTGGCAATACAATTTCCACTAACGTAGCAAAAATATATATACTTAATATCATCTTTACCCATGAACTTAAAAAGCTCAGCATATTCATCACCCAACATTAACAATAACTTTACCAGCAGAAGCTAAGATAGTTATCATTATAAAAAACATAATTGCAACTGATAAAACAGCAGCAAACACAATCGTTAAAGATTTACTCGCCGCATTTAAACCCTCTACAATTTTTCCATCTGCGATAGGCTCCAAGACCACACATGTAAATTTGTAAATTAAACTTATAATCATTATTTTTATAAGAGGGAAAATACAAATCCCAACAATCATAATTACGCCAAATACACTTAAAGCATCCTTTAAAATTAAAGAATAGCTTGCAACAGTTGCAACAGCATCTGATAGAGCCCCACCAACTATTGGAATCAATTTATCAACAGCAAATTTTGTGCTTTTAAGGGCTACTTCATCAAATGTATTAGCTGTTATACCTCTAACTGTAATAATTGCTATAAAAACCGTCATTAAAAATCCCAAAACTAAAGTATTAATCGTATTTATAAAATCTCCTAAATTTGCAATTTTAATGTCATCACTCAAATTATCTACTATATAAACGGCTACAACAATTATAGTAACAGGTAAAACAAAGTTTTTTATAATATCGCTGGAAAACTTTATAAAAAACATTATTATTGGGTCTAACGTCGTTGCCGTTGCTACGCTGCCAGTTCCAATTAAAATACTAATCATTGAAGGAATCAATGCATTCATAAATTCAACCATATCAGTTATAGCTTTAGATGCAACTGAAATAGCATATGTAAAACTTTTAATTATAATTGTGGTTATCAAAAGAAAAATTGCAAAATTAGCAATTTTAGCTATACTGTTTTCATCAAAAGAGTTTTGAAGATTGTGCATCAGCGCTGAAATCATTCCTATTACTAATAGCTCAAGAAGTAATTTGTAATTAATTAATACTTCTTTTATTGAAAAACCAATAATATTCTTAGTAAAGTCCTTAATAGTTAGCTTTAGTGACCCTGAACTTTTATAATCATCTAATATCTTTTTTACACTTAATTCAGGAAAATATTCATATGTTTGTTGTAATGATTTTGATACTTTTTCTAAAGAAGAAAAATCAAAATATGTTGGATCCCTATTCATAGAAAATACAAGTATATTAGTAAAGAACAAAAATACAAATAAAAGCGCTAATGTTTTTATTTTCATTATCATCACATCCTACGGTAGAATTTTAATTATTAAGTCAATTACCGCAAGCATTATAGGTAAAGATAAAATCAATATCAATATCTTTCCTGCAAACTCAATTTTACTTGCAATAGAGCTTTGACCTGAATCCTTACATATTTCTATCCCAAAGGAAGCCAAATAAGCTATTCCGATTATTTTAAAAACAATGCTTAGATATGTGTAGTCTATATTAGCTTTTATAGCAATCTGTTGAATGGCTTGTATTACTATAGTAAGTTTAGACATCATCATAAAAAATATTATTAATCCAGTAACTATACTCAAGTGAACTGCATATTCAGGTCTATCTTCTTTTATAAATAATATTAATACTGATGCTATAAAAGCAATCGCAACAACCTTAATTATTTCCATGAAATCACCTTCTAAAATTGAAACATAGACTTTACTGTATCAAAAAGTTTTATCAGCATATTTATTGTTAAGAACAATATAATGATAATTCCTCCCAGTGTAGTTAGAGTAGCAAAATCGCTTTTACCTTGACTATCAAATATTTTATCGAGAATAATTATTACGATTCCTATCATTCCAATTTTGAAAATTATATTGACATCAAACATAATCCCCCTCCTAAACAAGTATAACAACTATAAGTATTCCTGAAGCAATTCCTAGGTATTTAACAAGCTTATCATTTTTTTGTCTTTTTTCATCCGCCTTCTTCTCAAGCATATCTAATTTCTTCATGGTTAAATTAAAATTCTTTTTTTGCCCCTCCAAATCGCTTGTCCCTAAACTAGAAAAGAAATTGGCTAAAACTTCAATTTCTTCCTTTTCTAACAAGAACCTCTCCTTATATCTGTTAAAAGAATTTATAAATATATCATGCAAAGTAT
Source organism: Caloramator sp. (assembly GCA_026416875.1). GTDB lineage: Bacteria > Bacillota > Clostridia > Clostridiales > Caloramatoraceae > Caloramator. Next base: position 4,036 of record JAOAEI010000032.1, on the reverse strand, counting down.
CCCCCTGAAATTCCTTAATTGAATTTGCCAAGTCTAAAAAGAGACTTTTTAATGGTTCACTTAACTTAAGTGATAAATTTGAAAAAGCTACATATAAAGGTTCTGCCGAGTAAATTATCTCGCTTTCTAAAACCTGAAGGGCATATTGCAGTTCCCTTAACTGCCTTACCTTTTCATATAATAAATATGATATGTAAAAACCTATTAAAGTCGATGCTGTAATAATAATTAATCCCCCTGCTATCTTAAGCATTTTCATCCCCCCTTATGTTAATTTAATAATTTTTTCTATTGTGCCAGGTCCTCTTTTATTATTTAAAACTATAATTACTTCAAAAAAATTATTTTCAATCATTTCCTTAAAACCAGTCCTAACTTTAATCTCATCAAAAGTTCCAGCATGTGCAGTTGCAATGATTTTAACTCCTGCCTTTAGAGCATCGTGAAGTGCTTTTGCATCATCTAATCCTCCTATTTCATCAACTGCTATAATTTCAGGCCCCATAGATCTTAGAAGCATATAAATCCCTAATGTTTTAGGACAAGCATCTAATACATCCGTCCTTAAGCCTACATCAAGTTGAGGAATTCCTTGATGACATGCTGCTATTTCTCCTCTTTCGTCAACAACACCTATTCTATATCCTTTAATGTTAAGTTTGTTGTTACCATCGCTTAAATTTCTTATTATATCCCTTAAAAGAGTTGTTTTTCCACATCCTGGTGGTGAAATAATTAAAGTATGCTTTATGCCGTCTGAATATATTTTCTTTACAACTTCATCAGAGCACCCCTTAATTTCCCTTGCAATTCTAATATTTAATGCTGATATATTTTTAAGCGTCCTAATCCCTTCATTACTTAAAACAGTTCTTCCGACAATTCCTACTCTGTGGCCGCCTTTTAGTGTTAAATAACCATTGCGTAATTCATCTTCAAAAGAATATAAAGAATAATTTGTCATCCTCTGCATAATCCTCTCAATATCCTGAATCTCAACTATATATGCATAATCAGAATTATGCGTAATGCCTCCATTTATCCTAATAAAAAAATCTCCATCGCTTTTTACAATCATGAGGGGTTTATTAGCCCTTATCCTTATTTCTTGTGTCCCGCGTATATCATTAGGATCTGTTCTTTTTAAAACCGATGCTATGTCTTCAGGAAATATTTCCATTATTTCTTTTGTTAAAGTCAAACCTATCCCCCCTTTCTTAATATAAAGTTTATTATTATTCTCAATTTTTTATGATAAAAAAGTTATTTGTAATTTTGCGCATAAAAAAAGTCCCTAAAAATTTAGGGACTAACAATTACAATTTTCATCATCGCAATTGCATTCATCTTTGATAAAAATAGGTTCATTGCAGTTAGGGCATATAATTTCATCTTCGTCTTCATCTTCAAAAACATCTTCATCAAGATATATCTTTTCATGACAGTGGGGGCATTCAACTTCTACAAATCCATCATCTTCATCGTCCTCATCATAAATTTCATCCTCTAATCTAGTTAAATCTTCATCTATTGCATCAACATAATCCTCAAGATCAGACTGTTCTTCATATATTCTGTCTATCTCCTCTGCAATTTCATCTAAAACATCAATAATTGCTATTAATAACCTACCTTCCTTTGTTTCTTCATTGATTCCTAAACCATCAGCCAAACCTTTTAAATAAGAAACCCTTTCTTTAACTATATTCATATAATCACCCCATTTTAAAATTTAAGCAGTGGTATTAACCACTGCTTATTAATAGTATGCATCATACTCTGCTCATATATTCACCAGTTCTTGTATCAATTCTTATAACATCACCAACATTTACAAATAGCGGAACCATAAATGTAGCCCCAGTTTCAACTGTTGCTGGCTTTAATGCGTTAGTTGCTGTATCGCCTCTAACACCAGGTTCAGTTTCAACTACTTCTAATTCAACGAATGTTGGTGGTTCAACTGAAAATGCTTCACCTTTGTAGAACTTAATTATTGCAGTCATGTTTTCCTTTAAATATTTGATAGCATCTTCTACTTTGTCATAGTTTAGTGGGATTTGTTCATATGTTTGAGTATCCATAAAGTAATATAAAGTTCCGTCATTATAGAGATATTGCATTTCCTTTCTTTCAATAACAGCTTCTGGGAACTTTTCAGTTGGGCTGAAGGATTTTTCAATAACTGCACCTGTTACAACGTTCTTTAGCTTTGTTCTTACAAAGGCTGCTCCTTTTCCTGGCTTTACATGCATGAAATCAACAACTGTAAAAACTTGTCCATCGAGTTCAAAAGTAGTTCCTTTTTTAAAATCACCAGCTGAAACCATGAATATTATCCCTCCATATTGTGAATTTTATCTAAATTATTAAAAAATTACTCAATCTCAATTAAATGCTTTGTTGAATGTGAAAGAACTCTATATCCATCTTTGGTAACAACAACTAATTCTTCAATTCTAACTCCACCAAAATCAGGTATATAAATGCCTGGTTCATCAGTAATAACCATTCCTGCTTCTAAAACTTCATTGCTTCTAAAGTTAACCCTTGGAAGTTCGTGAACCTCCATTCCAACACCGTGTCCTAAACCATGGCTAAATCTTTCTCCATAACCTCTTTCAGTTATTATATCCCTTGCTATTTTATCAAGATCAAAACAGCTAACGCCTGCTTTAACTGCCTTTAATGCAGCTTCGTTTGCAGCTAAAACAGCGTTGTATATTTCCTTTTGCTTTTCTGTTGCCTTACCAATAACTATTGTTCTTGTCATATCAGAACAGTATCCATTATATATACATCCAAAGTCTAAAGTTACAAAATCGCCATACTCTAACTTTTTATCGGTAGGAGTCCCATGTGGTAAGGATGACCTAGCACCTGATACTACAATTGAATCAAAGGATAGGCCTTGTGCACCCTGCTTTTTCATAAAATATTCTATTTCTAAAGCAATATCTCTTTCTGCAACTCCTGGCTTGATAAATTTTAAAATATGTTCAAAAGCCATATCTGCAATTGAAGCTGCCTTTGCAATAAGTTCGATTTCCTCTTCCTCTTTTATCATTCTTATCTTTTCAATAGTATGATTTAATTTAACTATTTTTATGTCGCCTAATTTTTCTTTGTATATTTCTAAATCCTGGAATGTAAATCTATCCTCTTCTACCCCTAAAACCTTAACATTGTTTTCTAATAATATGTTCTTAACAGCATCATATATAGGCGGCTTATATTCTATAACCTCATAGCCTACAACTTCCTTATGAGCTTGTTCTATGTATCTACCATCAGTTAAAAAATAGGCTTTATCCTTTAAAATAACTGAAAAACTTTCATGTCCTGTAAATCCACTTAAATAATTTCTGTTGTAGTCGCCAATAATTAAAGCAGCATCGATTTCTAATTCATCAAAATGATTTCTAAAATTTTCTAATCTTTTTAAAATATTCATAATAATTCCCCCTTTGTAAAGTAAGAAATTGCCATTATATATGAATAATAGCCAAAACCACTTATTTGGCCAACACAAGCTGGTGCAATAACCGACTTTCTTCTAAAATCCTCACGCGAATAAATGTTAGTTAAATGAACCTCTATAGCTGGTATTTTAATAGACCTTAATGCATCATAAATAGCGTAACTATAATGTGTATAAGCACCTGGATTTATAATAATCCCATCATATATTCCATCAGCAGAATGAATTTTATTTATTATTTCACCCTCTATATTGCTCTGATAAAAATCGACTTCAACATTATGTAATTTAGCAAAATCAGATATTTTTTTACACAATTCATCATACGTCAATTTTCCATATAAGTCTACTTCACGTCTTCCGAGCAAGTTTAAATTAGGTCCATTAATTATTAAAACTTTCATAAAATCACATCCCTTTAAGCAACAATTGTATTTTATCAAATTTATGCCAATAATGCAATTAATATTTCTTTTTTATGTGATTATTTTATGATAATGTCATGTTGTAAAGTAATATGATAAAATGTCACTATGAGGAACGAGGTGTTTTATT
>JAOAEI010000031.1:19741-20057 GCA_026416875.1 Caloramator sp. | reverse complement strand
GAATAAGAATTGTTTATTACTTGAAAATATAAAATTATAACAATTACGCCTATAATAAAGATAAAGCTTTTTAGCTTTAATACGTTCTTCATTGTTATTTCCTCTCTACAAAATACTCCTTTTTATAATTTACAATTATCTATTTCATAATTTTTAATAAAGAGAACTTTTTCAATAAATTCCTTGCTTAATATAAAAAAGTAGTAACTAATATGTTGTTTGCTTAATTATAACATAAAAGATAATGGTTCCAATAGATAAATCTTCTATTGAAACCATTATCTTTAATATTTATTACTCAACTGTAACTGACTTT
>JAOAEI010000031.1:0-19731 GCA_026416875.1 Caloramator sp. | reverse complement strand
GTGTAGTAAGCAAGAAGCTGTAGTGGAATTACGCTAAGAACTGGTGCTAAAATCGATAAAGTCTTTGGCAGATATACAACTGCATCTGAAACCTTTGCAATATCGTCGTTGCCTTCAAAGGCAAAGGATATTACATGGGCACCTCTTGCCACAACCTCTTTGATATTGCTTAACATCTTTTCAAACAGTTCATCCTGTGTTGCAAGGGCAATTACAGGAACCCCTTTATCAATTAAAGCAATTGGACCGTGCTTTAGTTCTCCTGCTGCATAAGCCTCAGCATGGATATAGGAAATTTCCTTTATCTTTAGTGCACCTTCAAGTGCTACTGCAAAGTCAAGGCCTCTTCCTATATAGAACATATCCTTATGAACATAGTGCATTGCTGCAAACTTTTGAATTGTTTCCTTTTGCTCTAAAAGATGTTCTGCCTTTTCAGGAAGCTTTAACATTTCATCCCTTATAAGTCTAAATTCTTCATCTGAAACATTTCCGTTAAGTCTTCCAAGATAAAGGGCAATTATATACATTGCTATAAGCTGAGTTACATAGGCTTTGGTTGATGCCACTGCAATTTCAGGGCCTGCCCAAGTGTATAAAACATCTGTAGCTTCCCTTGCAACTGAGCTTCCAACAACGTTTGTTACAGCAATCACCCTTGCTCCATTTTCTTTGCCAAGCCTTAAGGCAGCAAGAGTATCTGCAGTTTCTCCTGATTGGCTTATAACTATCATTAAAGTATTTTTATTTATAAGAGGATTTCTATACCTAAACTCAGATGCCACGTCAACCTCAACAGGCACTTTCGCAAGTCTCTCTATAACGTATTTTCCAACCATTCCTGCATGATACGCAGTTCCGCAGGCAACTATATATATTTTGTTTATATTCTCAAGGTCCTCCTTAGTAAGTTTAATATCATCAAGTTTTATTTCATCTACACCCGGCATTAGTCTTGAAGTCATTGTATCCTTTATCGCCTTAGGCTGTTCGTGAATTTCCTTTATCATAAAGTGTTCATATCCGCCCTTTTCAGCAGATGCAGCATCCCACGTTACATGGAAAACTTCCTTATTAACCTTTAACCCTTCAATTGTATAAATTTCTACGCTATCCTTTGTTAAAACGGCCATTTCTCTGTTGTCAAGAAGATATACATCTCTTGTATATGGTAAAACTGCTGGAATATCTGAAGCTATAAAGTTTTCACCGTTACCTTTTCCTACAATAAGTGGGCTGTCCTTTCTTACAGCAATTAGCTTATCCGGTTCCTTGCTGCAGACAATTCCAAGGGCGTAGGAACCTTCGATCTTTGATACAGCCTGCATAGTAGCCCTTACTATATCTCCATCATAAAAATAGTCTATAAGATGTGGAACAACTTCTGTATCAGTTTCAGTTTTGAATTCATATCCTAAGGACATAAGCCATTCCTTTAGCTTTAAGTAATTTTCAATTATACCGTTGTGAACAACGCTAATTGTAAAATCCTTGTTTGAATGCGGATGGGAGTTAACATCTGAAGGCTCTCCATGGGTTGCCCATCTTGTATGTCCTATTCCGACAGAACCTTCTATTGGATTAGCTTTTAGTCTTTCTTCTAATGCAGAAAGCCTTCCCTTACATTTTTCTATCTCAATTTTCCCGTTATTTACAATAGCAACTCCTGCTGAATCATATCCTCTATATTCAAGCTTTGATAAACCTTCAATCAAAATTGGAACCGCCTTTTTAGGCCCTATATATCCAACTATTCCGCACATACATTTTCTCCTTTCATTAACTTTGTAGCTAGCCTTTTCGACCTGCTCCCCCTTTGTCCCGAAAATCGCTTTTCGGTTTTGTAGGGTAGCTAACGGTGGTCAGCCGCAGGGCACCCGCCGATCACTCGATAAACCCTGACCTCGTCAACTTATTGGGCAGCCAATAAGTCCCGGCGCTTTCTTTGAAACAACTAAATTATCTACTTTTTCATATCACCCCTTTCTTTTTGATAAAAAAGTCAAAACCGCCGAAGGGCAGTTTTGACTCTATTATATAATAATTATATGCAATTTTAAATATTATTGTTAAAAATTAATAAATTATTTAATTTTATCTGCACTTTTCTTCAATAAGTCCAGCAATTTTTTTTGCCATACTTGTAATCTTATCTAAATCTTCACCTTCTATCATAACTCTAACTAAAGGCTCTGTTCCGGACGGTCTTATTAAAACTCTTCCGCTTCCGTTTAGTTCTGCTTCTGCCCTTTCTATTTCCTTTAAAATTTCCTCATCCTTTAAGTATGCATCTTTTTTGTCATTAGCAACCTTTGCATTTATCAGAACCTGTGGAAGCTCCTTCATTATAGATGCAAGTTCAGACATTTTCTTTCCGCTCTTTTTTAAAACAGAAACAAGCTGAAGGGCAGTTAAAAGTCCATCACCGGTTGTATTGTAATCAAGGAAAATTATGTGTCCTGACTGCTCACCACCTATTTTATAACCACCCTTTAGCATTTCCTCTAAAACGTATCTATCTCCAACTTTTGTTTTTACAGTATTTATACCTTCTCTTCTGCAGGCTATATCAAGCCCTAAATTGCTCATCACGGTAACAACAAGGGTATCTTTATCAAGTTTACCTTTTTCCTTCATATTCTTTGCACATATTGTCATTATAAAATCGCCGTTGATAATATTGCCCTTTTCGTCTACTGCAAGGCATCTGTCGGCATCGCCATCAAAGGCAAGTCCAATATCGCATCCTTTTTCAACTGTGAATTTTCTTAATTCCTCCATGTGGGTTGATCCACAATTTTTGTTGATATTTTTTCCATTAGGATTGTTATGAATAACATAAACTTCAGCCCCCAACTCATTAAAAAGCCTTGGAGCTGCAAAATAGGAAGCACCTTCAGCACAATCAAGGGCAATTTTCAATCCTTTGAAATCAACATCTACAGTTGATTTTAAAAACTTTATATAATCTAAAATAGCATCCTCTTTAAATTCCCTAACTCCAAGGTCTTCTCCAATCGGTGAAGGCACCTCTGTAAGATTATTATTAATTACTTCCTCAATTCTATCTTCTACTTCATCGGGGAGCTTGTATCCATCCTTATTAAAAAACTTTATCCCGTTATATTCAACTGGGTTGTGGGAGGCTGAAATCACAACACCTGCATCTGCATTATATAATCTTGTAAGATATGCCACTGCAGGAGTTGGAACAACTCCAACACATATTGCATGAGCACCTACAGACATTATTCCAGCAACAAGGGCCGATTCAAGCATATCCCCTGATATTCTAGTATCCTTTCCTACAATGATTGTTGGCTTGTGGGCACCTTCTGTTAAAACATAGGCTCCTGCCCTTCCAAGCTTAAAGGCAAGTTCTGCTGTAAGCTCTTTATTAGCAATTCCTCTTACACCATCAGTTCCAAACATTCTTCCCATATCCTACTCTCCTTCTTGCAAACTTACATTTGATATATTAGCATATAGATATTTTTATATCAATAATTACTTTTTTACAAACATCTGCCATGCCTTCTCCCACAGCCCCTACATTGGCCTTTTTCTTCGTCCTTAATACAAGAAAATTCACTTGAACCACATCGTGGACATCTTTCATTGGAAATTAGATTGCCTGTTGCTGCCCTCCATACTTCTCCACATTTTTCACACTTTGCAGTGCATTCGTTTATTATATAATTTCCGCCTTCTATTCTTAGAATCCTTCCATTTACAAGGCTATCTGCAACTTTTTTCTTGGCTTCAGTATATATCCTTTGAAAGGTAGACCTTGCCACCATCATCCTTTCTGCGCATTCAACCTGATCTAATCCCTCAAGGTCCATAAGCCTTAAACTCTCCAGCTCCTCAAAGGATAAAATTATGCATTCTTTATCAGATGGTTCATTATCAAGGGGACCAAATAATTTTATATTAGGAACATAATATATTTTTCTTCTTTTTTTAGGCCTTGCCATTTTAATTCCTCCATAAATGTGATTTCCAATAATATTTTATCATTATTACAAATTAATTCAACAAAAATAATCCCCACTATAAAGTGGGGTTGATATTTTAATGAGTTCCTAATATTCCGACTCTTTTACATTTCCTTTCCACTTTTGAAAAAGTATAGCCTCCAAATATCCAAAAGATAAATATAGAAATAGTAATTATAAGAAATTCTTTACCAAGGGGCATTAATGGTGTTTGACCTAATAATAATGCTCTTATGCTATCATTTACATAAGTCATAGGCAAAATCAACGCTATAAATACAAATCCCCTTGGCATTACCTTTATCGGGAAAGCCATACCTGATAAGGCGTTTAATGTAGAATTTGTAATATCAACAATGGGGCCTGCTTCCTTGGCAATTAAAACTAACGATGCAATAAGTAGTCCAAGGCCAAACAAACCTATTATACCAGTCAAAAGAAAGGCTATAGCCTTTAATATGTTTTTATTAACTGTAAATCCAAAGGCAAAGTGACACACTATTCCAATTAAAATAACCTCAAAGGTAGTAGCTAAAAATTGGAATAAAGTTCTGCCTAAAAGTAAGGCAATTCTATTTGCAGGAGAACTCCAATTTGATTCCAAAACTCCCTGTCGCATCTCATCCTTTAAGGAAAATCCTACCGACCAAAATATCATACTGACGTATGCAGAAACCATAAAACCAAGCACCATGAATCCTATATAGTCAGAATTTCCAGTATATTTTTCAAAGCCTTCAATACTTCCATTAACGCTAAAGGCTTTACCCATAAAGTAAAAAGGAGATAACCACATTAAGGGCTCAAATAAAGTCATCAAAACATTTACCGGGTATCTAAAATACATCTTCATGCTAATCATAAATCTTGCCTTAATAACATTAAAAAAACTCATTTTCCCACCCCTAAAATCTTTCTAAAGAACCAGATATTTTTACTCTTTTTTCTACTGATTTAAAAATAAACATTCCCAATACTAAAAATATTACTCCTTCACCTAAACATAATATTAAATTATATACAGTTTCCACTAAGGTTTTATCCATAATCAAAATGTCCCTTGCCGCCTGTATTCCAAAAGTAAAGGGTAAAAACTTAGCTAAAAATTGCATCCAGTTTGGCATTATATATATTGGATATGTTATTCCACAAAGTATCATCATGATCCCCCTCGCAACATTTACAGCTGCATTAACTTCCTTTGCCCAAAGTATTAAACTTGCAAATATCATTCCAAGTCCATAAACTCCTGGAAAAAGTATAAGAAAAACAATAATCCACTCAAACAAATTTCCAGTAAATTTAATCCCATAAATCAACCTATATTCTATTATTCCAACTAAGCTAAACATAATAGATAGCACCATAGAAAGTATTCCTGCACCAAGCAAAATAGAAAATTTGTTTACTGGGCAAAGCCAATTAGACTCTAATGTTCCCCTTAGCTGTTCTTCCCTTAAATATCCTCCATAATTCCACATAGTTATGTTAACTGCCATCCAAACCATGGTTCCAATAATGATGTATCCCATTATATTCTCAGTTCCTGCAACCCTTTGAAATACAGTAAGCCCCCTTCTATCAGGTCCAGCATAGGCAAAGGAAGTTAAAATATATAAAAGCGGGAAAATAAGAGGCCAAATGATAACTGAAATAAACCATGTAGGATATCTAAATAGAGTTGCTATATCCTTTTTAGCAACAGCAAAAATAACTCTTAAACTCTGCATATCTTCACCTACTCCCTTAGACTCTTTCCTGTCAGATGAATAAACACATCCTCAAGGGACGGTTCTTCAACATTTACATTTAGCACCTTTGCTTTTTTCTTTAAAACATAATCTAAAATCTCATGGACAATGCTTTCGCCATCTTCATGGTGAATTGTAACCTCAAAGGTTCTCCTTTGCTGATTATAATGGGTTAATACATTCTCCACCTTTTCTAACTCCTTCAAGCCTTCAATTGTCTCATAAGAAGTCCCCATAATTTCTAATTTCATAGTTTTTACTTCATTTATGCTTTTTTTAAGGTTATCTGGTTTGTCAAGAGCAATTATTTTCCCAGAATCTATTATAGCTACCCTATCGCTCAAAAAATCTGCCTCCTCCATATAATGGGTAGTTAATAGTATAGTCTTGCCTTCCCTTTTAAATTCAAGAATTATCTCCCTTAAATTTATAGCCGACTGTGGGTCCAATCCTAAAGTAGGTTCATCCAATAATAATACTGGTGCATTAGGCATTAAAGCCTTTCCAAGGGCTACTTTTTGTTTCATTCCTGTAGAAAATTTTTCAACTATTTGATCTGCCTTTTCACTAAGCCCTAGCCTTTCTAAAATCATTTCTGCTCTTTCCTTTGCTTCTTTTCTCTTAAGTCCATAAAGAGCCCCGAAATACTCAAGATTTTCCCTTGCTGTCAGTTTCCAATAAATACTTCTATCCCCAGCTAAAACCGTTCCAATATTTCTTTGGGCCTTAATCGTTTCCTTTACAACATCTATCCCTAAAACCAATATATTACCTTCAGTTGGTAGCAAAAGTCCTGTTATCATTTTTATTAAAGTTGTTTTACCTGCACCATTTGGCCCTAAAAGGCCAAATATTTCTCCTTTGTAAATATCAAAACTGACTCCATCAACGGCTTTAAATTCTTTTACTTCTGTTTTTTTGAATAGTGCTCTTTTTTTTGAGTAAAAATATTTTTTTACATCTCTAATCTCTATTGCCTTTTCCACCCCAATAACACCCTTTCCATAAATTTCTTATAACTCTATTATAACTTAAAATTTAATTTATTCAATATATATTTTAATATTTTTAATTTATTTCCTTTAATTTTTTAAATTTTTAAATATATATTTTTTATTTTGTAATATGTTGATTAATTTTATTATTTAAACCAATTAATCAGATATCTTATTAGTTATGGATAATAAAAACGAAAAATATATAAAATTAATGACCTAAAATAAACTAGATAAAAAAAAGAGAGGCAAAGCCTCCCTTTTATTTTGCAAATTCCGCTCCTCTTTCAAGGGCCTTCTTATTTAATTCGTAGAACTGCTCTTTTCCGTGTTCCTTTAAAGCCTTAAGAAGTGATTCCATTGAAACTATCTTTGTCTTTTCAACAAGGGCTCCTAAAAGCACCATGTTAGCAATCTTCTTTGAACCAACCTCTTCTGCAATCCTTTGTGCAGGTATTTTAATAACTTCAATGTCTGTTCTTTCTGGTTCTCTATTTACAAGGTCGCTATCTATTATTAAAAGTCCACCCTTTACAACGTATCTTTCAAACTTATCAAGGGATGGTCTATTCATAACAACAACAGCTGTTGCATCTGTTACAAGTGGTGCACCGATTGGTTCATCGCTTACTATAACCGAACAGTTTGAAGTTCCTCCACGCATTTCTGGTCCATAGCTTGGAAACCATGAAACATTTAGGTTTTCTTCAAGACCTGCATGTGCTAAAAATTTTCCCATTGAAAGAATTCCCTGACCACCGAATCCTGCAAAAATTATCTCTTGATGTGGCATTATTTCACCTCCCCAGCTGTTATATCCTTCTTAACTCCAAGAGGATAGTATGGTATCATGTTATCCCTTAACCATTTAATTGCTTCGTTTGGTGATAATCCCCAGTTTGTTGGGCAAATTGAAAGAACTTCTATCATCGTAAAGCCTTTACCCTGCATTTGTAGTTCAAAGGCTTTCTTTATTGCCTTCTTAGCCTTTATTATATTTGGAACGCTATCAACTGAAACTCTTTCAACATAGACTGCTCCATCGAGGGTTGCAATCATCTCTGAAACCCTTATTGGATGTCCTGCAACATTTACATCTCTTCCGTAAGGTGATGTTTCTGTAACCTGACCTGGAAGCGTAGTAGGTGCCATTTGTCCCCCAGTCATACCATATATAGCGTTATTTACGAATATAGTAGTGATCTTTTCTCCTCTTGCTGCAGCATGAACTATCTCTGCTGTTCCTATAGCTGCAAGGTCTCCATCTCCCTGATAAGTAAATACTATGCTATCTGGAACTGCCCTTTTAATACCTGTAGCAACCGCTGGTGCTCTACCATGGGCAGCTTCATACATATCGCATGCAAAATAATCATAGGCAAGAACTGAACATCCAACAGGCGCAACACCTACTGTTTTATCTAAAATACCAAGCTCATCTATAACCTCTGCCACAAGTCTGTGGATAACCCCATGGGTACAACCAGGGCAGTAATGGGTTGGCACATCTAAAAGTGCCTTTGGTCTTTCAAATACTATAGCCATTACTTAGCACCTCCTACGATTTCCTTAATCTTCTTTGCTATTTCAGCTGGGGTTGGAACCATTCCACCGCTTCTTCCATAGAAGAAGACAGGCTTTCTTCCGTTAACTGAAAGTTTAACGTCTTCTACCATTTGCCCTTCGCTCATTTCTATTGAAATAAATCCAACCTTAACTTTGTCCATAACTTCGTCAAAGGCCTTCTTTGGATATGGCCAAAGGGTTATCGGTCTTATAAGACCTACCTTTATTCCTTCCTTTTCAAGCATCTTTATTGCGTTTTTACATATTCTTGCCAATGTTCCGTAGGATACTATTGCTAAATCTACCTCTCCATCAAAGTTATAAAGCTCATATTTAACTTCATTCTTTTCTATTTCAGCATATTTTGCTTGTAACTTTCTGTTGTGGGCTTCTAATTCCTCTGGTTTTAAGAAAAGTGAGTTTATCACATTATGATTTTGTCTTCCTCTTAAACCATTAGCTGCCCAAGTTTTTTCAGGTAAATTTCTTGTTGTTTGTCTTTCCTTAAATTCAACAGGTTCCATCATCTGTCCAAGCATGCCATCCCCCATAACCATTACAGGGTTTCTATACTGGTCTGCAACATCAAAGGCCTCTTGAACAAGGTCAACAAGCTCCTGAACTGATGATGGAGCATAAACTACCATTCTATAATCTCCGTGTCCTCCACCCTTTGTTGCTTGGAAATAGTCTGACTGTGCAGGCTGAATTCCTCCAAGACCCGGACCTCCTCTAACAATGTTTATTATAACGCATGGAAGTTCAGCTCCTGCTATATATGAAATTCCTTCTGACTTCAAGCTTATACCTGGGCTTGAGGATGATGTCATTACTCTAACACCAGCCCCAGATGCACCATAAACCATGTTTATAGCAGCAACTTCGCTTTCCGCCTGTAAAAACACTCTCCCAACTTGTGGCATTCTCCTTGACATGTAAGCTGCAACTTCAGTTTGTGGAGTTATAGGATAACCGAAAAAGCATTGGCAACCTGCATGAATAGCAGCTTCACCTATGGCTTCGTTACCCTTCATCAATACCTTTTTAGCCATCTTATTTACCTCCCTAAATTATTTTTCAACAGTTATAACAACATCAGGACAAATTCTTGCGCATGATGCACAAGCGATGCATTTTTCCATCTTTTCTTCTGTCACTGTCGCTGGGTGATAACCTTTAATGTTTAATTTTTCTGAAAAGGAGATGATCTTAACAGGACACACATCAATACATAAGCCACATCCCTTACACCTATCTTCTCTAAATGTTACCTTACCCATACATAGGCCTCCTTCTAAAATTAATTACTCTAGCTCTCTCCTCCAAGGAGGAAGCATAAATATTTTTATTGGGAAAATATTTTCCCCAATTTCTTCTTTAACCTGTAAAGCCAAATCTTCCCTTACTGCTGTAAAGGCAATGGGAATATTAATTTTTTCAGAAACTTCCTTGACGATTTCATATCCCTCTTTAATCATATCAACTGTCGTTTCATATGAAAGATTAGTATTATTAACAAGATATTTTACCTTTAGCCTCGATGCCCTTTGAATTTCATCTATATACTTAATTATGCTGTTTGCATCGCTGGTTAACGGCCTTGTTGTATTTATTACAAAATACATATCATAATCTTCTTCTCTAAAATATTTATTGTATTGGCCTAAAGCAACAGCCCCCTGATCATCCCCACCAACATCTAAAACAACTTCATAGCTTTTATCATTAAAAACTGTCAATGTATTCAAAGGAACTGTTCCAAGCTCTGCATTTGAGAACTCCTTTGGCGTTGCTATAACCTTAATACCTTTTTCCTCTAGATATTCTGTTTGATCTCTTGTGCAAAAGTATGGGTTTACTATATCAAGATCGGCAATAGCAACCTTTTTACCCTCTTCATTAAGTTTTAAAGCATAATTTATTGCTATTTCCGTCTTACCACTTCCAAAGTGACCTGTGAAAACTCTAATTCTTGACATTTAATCACCTACTTATATTCTTTAGCTGTCTCTTCTCCCCTTAAAACTCTAAGACCACCTTCAGCAAGGGCAAGCATCTCATCTTCACCAGGATAAACTACAACAGGTGCAATAAAGCTTATCCTTTCAGTTATCCATTCAACAAATTCTTTTCCATATGCAAGGCCGCCTGTTAGAATAACTGCATCCACTTCTCCCTTTAAAACTGTTGCACACATTCCTATTTCCTTTGCAACCTGGTATGCCATAGCTTTATATACAAGTTCAGCTTCTTTATTTCCTTCATCCATCATCCTCTCAACATCCCTTGCATCGTTTGTTCCAAAATAAGCCATAAGGCCGCCTTTTCCTGTAATCTTTTTCTTTATTTCATCTAATGTATATTTGCCAGAGAAACAAAGTTTTACAAGATCTCCAACAGGTAAGCTTCCTGTTCTTTCTGGTGAGAATGGACCTTCCCCATCTAGGGCGTTGTTTACATCTACAACCCTTCCTTTTCTATGGGCTCCAACAGAAATTCCACCGCCTAGGTGCGCCACTATTAAATTCAGCTCTTCATATTTTTTACCGTGTTCCTTTGCATATCTTTTTGCAACTGCCTTTTGATTTAAAGCGTGGAATATACTTTTTCTTTGTATTTCAGGCATGCCTGATATCCTTGCAATTTCATCCATCTCATCAACTACAACAGGGTCAACTATAAAAGCTGGAATATTAACTGATTTTGCTATTTCGTAAGCGATAATTCCACCTAAATTTGAAGCATGTTGTCCTTGAACACCAATCTTTAGGTCTTCTATCATTTTTTCATTAACGTTATATGTTCCACCCTCAATTGGCTTTAAAAGTCCGCCTCTACCAACTACAGCATTTAAAGTTTCGATTGGAACATTCTTTTCCTTTAAAGCATTTAGTATAACGTTTTTTCTAAATTCATACTGCTCGAATATAGTATTGTATGGTGCAAGTTCCTCTGATGAGTGCCTTAAAGTCTCAACAAATACTGGGTTTAAGTCATCAAAAACAGCTATCTTTGTAGAGGTTGAGCCTGGATTAATAACAAGCATCCTAAACATTGAAATTCCTCCTTACTTTGTTGCTTCTGCCACTAAACTTGCAAGGGCAATTGAATATAACTTGCTTTCGTTGCTGTCAGCTCTTGAAGTTAATATAACTGGTGCTGCTGCTCCTGAAAGTATTCCTCCGTTTTTTGCGTTTGATGTATATGTAAGGGTTTTATACATTGCATTTCCTGTTTCAATATTTGGAACTAAAATAATATCTGCATGACCTGCAACAGGGCTCTTTATTCCCTTATGCTTTGCTGCTTCTTCTGAAAGGGCATTGTCTATTGCTAATGGTCCATCAATTATGCATCCCTTTATCTGTCCTCTATCGTTCATCTTTGATAAAACTGCCGCATCGATTGTCGGCTGCATATCTGGATTTACAACTTCAACTGCTGCAACAACTGCAACTTTTGGCATCTCCATTCCTATTGCCTTTGCAACTACCACCGCATTCTCAATTATTTCTTTTTTAGCCTTAAGGTCTGGTGCTATATTCATAGCAGCATCAGTTAAAAGGAGCATTCTGTTTAATGCCGGAACTTCAAATACTGCAACGTGGGATAGAACTTTACCTGTTCTAAGTCCCCTTTCCTTGTCTAAAACAGCTCTTAAAAATGTAGCTGTGTCAACAAGCCCCTTCATAAGCATATGTGCTTTTTTGCTTGAAACAAGTTCAACTGCTAAAAGGCAAGCTTTTGCATTGTCCTTTTCATCGATAATATCAAACATATCTTCAGGAATACCAAGTATTTTTTCACATTCTAAAATCTTTTCCCTATCTCCAACTAAGATAGCATCTGCAATTCCCATTTTCTTAGCTTCAAATACAGCCTCCAAAACAGGTTCATCCTGCGCAACAGCAACAGCAATCCTTTTAGTTGGAAAGCTTTTTACTCTTTCTAAAACTTGATCAAATGTTTTAATCATATTACCACCTCTTTTTCATAAATTTTTGCTTCTTCTTCACCATTTACTACTCTAAAGGCACCCTCTGCAAGGGCGAGCATTTCATCCTCCCCTGCTACCACCTCAACATCTGCAATGAATTTTACTCTATCTATAATTAAATCATTTAATAAATTAGAATGTGCAAGCCCCCCAGTTAAAATTATTCTATCAACCTTTCCACATAAAACCGCTGCACAGGCTCCTATTTCCTTTGCAATTTGATATGCCATAGCTTCAAATATAAGCTTAGCATATTCGTCACCTTCATTTATCCTTTTTACAACTTCCCTTGCATCATTTGTTCCTAAATATCCAACAAGGCCACCCTGACCGACCATCTTTTTCTTAAGTTCTTTATATGTATACTTACCTGAAAATGCGATTTTTACAAGATCTCCAACCGGCACTCCTCCACATCTTTCTGGCGAAAAAGGTCCACCTTCATTAGCATTGTTAACATCAACTATCTTCCCATTCTTAAGAGGAGCAACAGAAATTCCCCCGCCTAAATGAGCAACAATAAAATTAACTTCTTCTAAATTTTTATTTAGTTTTTTGGCTACCCTTCTTGAAACTGCCTTTATATTTAAGGCATGAACCAATGACCTTCTTGGAATCTCTGGAAGACCTGAGATCCTTGCGATATCCTCAAACTCATCTACGGCAACTGGATCTACTATATATGCATTTATCCCCTGTGAATCGGCAATTGATTTGGCAATTATCCCCCCAAGATTTGACGCATGTTCACCCTGATAACCAATTTTTAAGTCCTCGATCATCTTATCAGTTACTAAATATGTGCCGCTTGGCATTGGTCTTAAAAGACCTCCACGTCCTACAATTGCAACAAATTGTGAAAGTTCAAATCCTTCTTCTTTTATCCATTCTAAAATGGCATTCTTTCTGAACTCATACTGTTCAGCTATTTTTTCAAATTTTGAAAGTTCTTCTACAGAATGAGAAATATTGTGCTGCCTTAAATTTTCAATTCCCTTAAAAATAGCTACCTTTGTTGAAGTTGAACCCGGATTTATTGCTAGTATAAGTTCCCTCATGATACCCCCACCTTTTTAAATAGTATCCACTTATATTTTAATTTATTTATATTTTACTTTGCAACTATAATTTAATTTTAATTAAAATTTATCCTTCATAGGGTTTATAATTTTGCATGATTTTTTCCGCAACCTTCATTCCATCTACAGCAGCCGAGATTATACCACCAGCATACCCCGCACCTTCTCCAGCTGGATAAAGCCCTGATATATTAGCACTTTCTAAATTTTCATTCCTTTCCATTCTAATAGGGGATGACGTTCTTGTTTCAACTCCTGTTAAAATTGCATCAAATCCTGCAAAACCCCTTATTTTTTTGTCAAAATCCTTCAAACCTTCTTTTATGGAATTAATGACATAACTAGGTAAGCATTCACTTAAATCAGCAAAATTATATCCCCTTGTATAGCTTGGTTTAACCTTCCCTAATTTTGTAGACACTTTCTCTTTTAAAAAGTCTCCAACCAACTGAACAGGTGCTAAATAGTTTCCGCCTCCCTTTTTAAAGGTAAGGCCTTCATAATACCTTTGAAATTCTACCCCTGCAAGGGGGTGATTTGAGCCAAAATCGGAAGGATTAACTCCAACAACAATTGCACTATTTGCATTTTCCTTATCCCGAGCAAATTCACTCATTCCGTTAGTTACCACCATATTTTCCTCAGAAGAAGCTGCAACTACTACTCCCCCTGGACACATGCAAAAGGAATAAACAGGTCTTCCTGCCTTTGTTGTATAGGTTAATCTATAATCAGCAGCCTTAAGTCTTGGATGTCCTGCAAATTTTCCATATTGATTTTCATCTATCATCTTTTGAAGATGTTCTATTCTAACTCCTATGGCAAAGGGCTTTGGTGATATTAAAAGGCCTTTTTTAAATAAAACTTCATATGTATCCCTTGCACTATGTCCTATTGCTAATATAGCCACATCACAGGGGACCTCAATCTCATCGTTTACAACGATAGATGTTAATCTATTATCCTTAATGTTAAAGCCAGTTACCTTTGAATTAAAGTGAACCTCTCCACCTAGAGAAATAATCTTTTTTCTTATATTTTTTACTACCGTCTTTAAAATATCCGTTCCGATATGTGGTTTTGCTACATATTTTATTTCCTTTGGCGCACCTGCCTTTACAAATTCATCTAAAACAAAATCGCATCTTTTATCCTTTATTCTTGTTGTTAGTTTCCCATCCGAATATGTTCCTGCTCCACCTTCTCCAAACTGAACATTAGATTCTTTGTTTAATCTTCCTTCCCTCCAAAAAATTTCAACATCCTTGTCCCTTTCATCCACTTCTTTACCTCTTTCTAAAATTATCGGCCTATAACCATGCATAGAAAGTAAAAGTCCAGCAAATAATCCTGCTGGCCCTAAACCGATAATTATTGGTCTATTATTTAGCTTTTTATCTCCATATTCAATTTTAAATTCTTCTTCCTTGGGTTCTAATATTATGTCCTTATTTCCTGCCCTTTCAACTACTTTTGCTTCATTTTTACATTCAAACATAACTTGATAAACAAAATCTATTTTTCCCTTTCTTCTTGCATCTATCGACTCCTTTAAAATCCTAAAGTTTTGCATATCATCTACTGAAATGTTTGCAAGTTTTGCAGCTTTAGTCTTTAATAGGCTAATATCCTCCTCAATAGATAGTCTTATGTTGTTTATTTTTACTGGCATATGCAACCTCCATTATTTTTTATTTATTTTTACTGTAGCTTCACTTATAGACTGCTTCTTTAAAACTAAATTATGTGGCACATCCAATTTTATAGGAAGTTGATATTCTCCCTCCTGTTTATCCGATACATCGACATATGCTTTAATAGCATATGCAAAAGTAGAATCCGCTTTAATCGAATTAATCACACTCTCAGCACCAACAACTGTAACATTTATTTTCGAAGGAGAAACTATATACTCAAAATCATTTTTTACGTTAAGAATTTCTATATCTAATGACATTGACTTTTCTATTTTATTTTCTACTTTTATATCAACCGTTATACTTTTTGTATTATTGGATAAAGATATACCTTCTGGAATTATCAATTTTATATCTTTATAAGTCGATAAATTAATTTTTGATAAATCTATTGGTTCTGTCTCAATATAATCGATTGTATCTATTATTTCTTTTTCACCGATAATTTTAACTGAAGTAAGCATAGGATTTATTGAATTTAAGACCTTATTGTCTGGAATTTCTCCCTTTGTTTTAACTATAACAGGAACTTCCTTAGATGGCTTTATTGGAAGATACACATCAATATATTTAGGTTCAACGCTAAGATATTGGATAGAATCTCCATAACTGTCTATTACCTTTATTGGCAAAGATGCTGAAAAATCAGTATCACGCTTTGATAAATCAATATTTATAACAGCACCTATAGCTTTAGCTACATATGTTTCCGGACCTCTTATTAAGACCTCTGAGGGCTTTATATTAGGATTAGCATAACCATAACCTTCCTTTGGTTGACCTGTTATATTCAAGCTTACAGGAACAGTCTTTTCAAGAAGACTATCTATTTTTACCTTAACATAGGGAATTCCCCTTTCATAAAGAACAGATATTCCCTTAGGCATAGATTTAACTTCTACCGGAATATTATTAACACCCTTTTTAACGTATCCCCCTAAATCCGCTTCTAATCTAAAATCCTCAGGTTTTGCCTTAAAAACATCCATTGCTCTACCTGTAATTGTTAAATTTACCGTAAAGGTTTGATTAGGAACAATAGTTAAATTGTTTTGTTCTAAATTATCAAGATTAGTAAAATAAACCGGAATATCTTCAATAACCCTTGTTTGAGTTGGATTTTGTTCCCCCATGACATAAATCCATAAAACAAAAGCAATAAATATACAAAAAATCATCGTTATTATTTCTTGTTTGTTTTTCCAAGCCATATTTTCACCTTCTTAAACATTGTTGAATCAGTAAACATATTGTGAATAAGAAGCTTTGTCAAAACATTTTTTAATCTTTCTGTGTTATATCCCCTTGTAAGCCTTCCGTTTATCGCCAATGAGATAGTGCCGGTTTCCTCTGAAACGACAATAGAAATTGCATCAGACGCTTCTGTTACACCTATTGCTGCCCGATGTCTTGTTCCAAGATCCTTGTTGACATTTTGTTCTGTTAGCGGCAAAACACATCCTGCAGCAACAATCCTATCCCTTCTTATTATGACAGCTCCATCGTGAAGGGGAGAATTTTCAAAGAATATGTTTTCTAAAAGCTCAGATGAAACTATTCCATCTATTTTAGTTCCACTTGCTACAAAATCATTTAACCCCGTTTCCTGTTCAATAACAATTAGAGCACCCGTTTTAGTTTTTGCCATATTGTTAACAGCCACAGCTATTTCGTCTACAACCTTTTTAATTTCTTCATCCGATTCAAAAAACTTTTTAGTTAAGAATCTGCTCCTTCCTAAATGTTCCAATGCTTTTCTAAGTTCTGGTTGAAATATGATTAATAATGCAATAACTCCCACTGTTAATGTATTTCTAATTAACCAATATAAAGTTACAAGTCCAAACCAATCGCTAAGTTTCATCACAATAGCGATAAATATAAGTCCCTTTAAGAGCTGTTCAGCCCTTGTCTGTTTTATAAAAATATAAAATTCATAAAAAATATAAGCTACTATTAAGATATCAATAACATTTCGAATACTCATATTTTTTATAAGATCCATAATTCCTGAAAAACCATTCATATAACTTTCACTCCCATAAGAAATCTCAACTATAATTATATATCAAAAAATTTTTTATTAGTATAATTTAATGAATTAAATTTTAAGATTATGGAAAAATTATTTAAGGAATATAATGTAAAGGAGTGATCCTATGTTAGAAAATGAAAGGATAGAAAATGAAATTCGAGATTTGTTAGAAAGAGAACTTAAGGAACTTTCTATGGATATAAACGTAAAATGTGTAAACGGCCATGTAACTTTATATGGAATTGTCGACACATTATCAGAAAAATTGGCTGTAGAAGAATTAGCTTCAAGAATTGATGGAGTTGAGTCAATTGAAAATTCCATAACTGTTTCTACCGATGGAACTATAGAAGACAGAGAGATTGAAGAAAACGTGATGAATAAATTTAAAGGTCATCCCGAACTTAATTCAGTTGGAGTTCAAGTTCAACGAGGAACAGCGATTTTAAAGGGCAGTGTAAAAACATTAAAGGAAAGAAAATTAGCAATGAAATTAGCATCTGAAGCCCTTGGAATTAAAGACGTAGTATCCCATGTTGAAATTGATTCTTTATATAAAGTCGATGATGTTACAATCAACAACAGAATTCAAACCGAATTTGTAAATAATAAACTTGACAGAAATGATATAAGGGTTTTTGTTGATAACGGGAGTGTTAGACTTACCGGTTATGTTGATAGCCTACAGGATATGGAAACCGCTGAAGAAATCACAGAAGGCATCGAGGGAGTTAGAAATGTAAAAAACTTTTTAAAAATTAGAAGGAAATAATTGGATTAAGTAGAATTTTATTATTAAATATTTATTGGAGGGGGTTCAATGAAAAACAAAATCGAAGGCGAAACGAAGATAAATAAAATTAAAATCCTAATAATCTTATTAACTTTAGCCCTTACTTCATCAATTATTTATTTTTCTTTTTATTACCTATACAACTCTATAAACCAATCCTATGTAAAGCATGTAAAAAAAATATTAAGCGTAACAGAGCAAATAAATAAAGACCTTTCAAAAAAAGTAGCTATTTTAGAATCTATTTCTATTGATGATAGTCCATCTATTAAAAATTTAATTACAGACATAGAAGACAAAGAAGTTAAATTAAATGAATTAATTACGGAACTACAAAATATATCTCCACCCGAAAAATATAAATATGAACATAAAAATATTATTGAATGTATTAATGCAAATAAAAAGCTACTAACGCAACTTAGGCTTATACTTAATAATCTAAAGTCCCAGAAAATATTTAATGCCTTAGAAAATTTTAATAAATATATTATTGAAACTCAGGAGAAATATAGTAATTTAAAAATAGCTAAAATAAAATTCCCTTCAGAATTTAATATTCTGCCAAACCAAATACATATTTTCGCATATAAATACTATTCAAACTATGAACAAAAAAATAGACTATTTGAACAATACCAAAATTACTTTATAGAAGTGGATAAAATAGTTAATGAATTTATTAACATAAAAACAGATTTAAATACCTATTTAAATAATATAATGAAAAAGCAAGTTTCTATCTACTCAACAAGCATAGAAATTGAAAAAAAGTTAATTAAACTTGAAGCATTACAGGTTGCCTTTTCTAATTTGCCAATTCCAGAAAAGTTAATTAATATCCATTCCAAGATTGACGATATTATAAACTCTTACATAGACTACTGTAAAAACTTTAAAGAAGCTTTAAATCTTCTTGCCCAAGCTGGATCCGATGAAGAAAAATTAAAAGAAATCAATCAAAAATTCGAAGAAAGTCAGAAAACTTATATACAAATAACCAATTCATGGATAGAAATTTTAGAAGAATATAACCTTCAAAAGCAGACCTTTTCAGATTTGAATAACATCTAGGGGGAGCCTATTTAGGCTCCCTTTTTCATCAATTACCACCCCTACCAGAATTTTTTTATTAAATTTTAATTTTATTTTTGATATAATTTAAAAAAAGATTTAAGGGGTGGTTAACATGCTAAAAAGAATTGCATCTCTATTATTAGCCTTCCTACTTATAATCCCTTCAGTAGTAAATGCTGCTATAACCCTCCCATTATACTACGGTTATAGGGGTGAACAGGTTGCTGAACTTCAAACTAATCTTAAAACCCTAGGCTACTTTTCATCAAATATCGATGGAGTATATGGTTATAGCACATATTTAGCTGTTCAAAAATTTCAAGCAGATAACTCACTAAGCCCAACTGGTAATTTAGACCTTGTGACGCTTAATCAGCTTAATAAAGCATTAGCCAACGAACCAAAAATATTGTCCTTTGGAATGAGACATGAAAGAGTTTCCGAGCTTCAAACTTACCTTTATGCCTTAGGATATCTTTCAGTCCAACCAACAGGATATTATGGAAGTCTTACCCAAACTGCAGTTATGAATTTTCAAAGGGATTATGGTCTTAATATAACAGGAACGGCTGATAGGACTTTTTTCAACAAGTTATTTGAGGTTATCGATAATAGATATAAATCATATACCGACTATCAAATCTACTATGTGCAAAGTGGGGACACGCTTTGGAGTATATCTCAAAAGTTTGGAATAACTGTAAATGATCTGTGTAGTGCAAACAACATAACAACCTCAACAG
>JAOAEI010000030.1 GCA_026416875.1 Caloramator sp. | reverse complement strand
GCAGGTTTATTTTCAGCAAGAACTTCACAAACAGCACTTCCAAGGCCACCTATGATATTGTGTTCTTCGCATGTTACAGCACATCCTGTTTTAGTCACAGAGTCAACTATTGCCTTAGCATCAATAGGCTTTATTGTATGAATATTTATAACCTCAGCTTCATATCCTTTTTCTTTTAGCATTTCATAAGCCTTTAGAGCCTCACTTACCATAATTCCTGTTGCAAATATCGTTACATCTTTACCTTCCTTTAATTTAACTGCCTTTCCTATTTCAAATTTATATGTATTTTCGTCATTGATTGTTGGAACTGATGAACGTCCAAGTCTAATATAAACAGGTCCAACATATTCTGCTGCAGCCTTTATTGCTGCCATTGTTTCAACATCGTCGCATGGAACAATAACAGTCATATTAGGAATAGTTCTCATAAGAGATATATCCTCTATTGATTGATGGGATGCGCCATCCTCTCCAACTGTTATCCCGGCATGAGTTGCTGCAATCTTAACGTTTAAGTTTGGATAGCATATCGAATTTCTTATCTGTTCAAAGGCTCTTCCAGTTGCAAATACTGCAAATGTGCTGGCAAATGGAATCTTGCCGCATGTTGCAAGTCCCGCTGCTGTTCCCATAAGGTCTGCTTCTGCTATACCTATATTAAAAAATCTTTCTGGAAAAACCTTTGCAAAGTCAGCAGTTTTTGTAGATTTTGAAAGGTCTGCATCAAGAACAACTACGTTTTTATTTTCTTTTCCAAGTTCTACAAGGGCTTTACCATAAGCCTCTCTTGTTGCTAAATTAGGCATTGTTTTCACCTCCAAGTTCAGCTAAAGCCTTTTCGCACTGTTCTTTGCTTGGTGCAGTTCCATGCCAACCTACAGCGTTTTCCATAAATGATACGCCCTTTCCCTTTACAGTGTTTGCTATAATCATTGTAGGTTTTCCTTTTACTGACTTTGCTTCATCGATAGCCTTGAATATCTCATCAAAATTATGTCCATCGATTACAATAACATGCCATCCAAAGGCTCTAAATTTTTCATCAACTGGCTCTACGTTCATTACTTCAGTAACTTGACCATCTATTTGTAAACCGTTGTGATCTAAAAAGGCTGTTAAATTGTCAAGTTTATAATGGGCTGCTGTCATCGCAGCTTCCCATACCTGACCTTCCTCTATTTCTCCATCACCTAAAAGCGCATAAACTCTATAATCTTTATTATCAAGCTTTGCTGCAAGGGCCATACCATTAGCAACTGATAGTCCCTGTCCTAATGAGCCTGTTGACATATCAACACCTGGAGTATCGTTCATATTAGGATGTCCTTGCAGTATTGATCCTAATTTCCTTAGTGTCATAAGATGGGATTTGTCAAAAAATCCCTTTTCTGCAAGGGCAGCATAGAGAACAGGAGCCGCATGTCCTTTGCATAATACAAATCTATCCCTATCCTCCCATTTTGGGTTATTAGGGTCTACTCTCATCTCACTAAAATAAAGAGCAGTCAATATTTCTACTGCTGATAACGAACCTCCTGGATGACCAGATGCTGATTCTGTAAGCATTGTAATGATGTCTTTTCTTAAGGTTAGTGCTATTTCCTTAAGCTTTTTGATATCTCTCATCATCTTCCCTCCTTGGTATAATTTTACATATCAATAGGCACTTAAGAATAATCTTAAGTGCCCTATATATCAACAAGCCCTAAACTTATCTTAAGGGCATAATCTACCTGTTTCATCATTTCATCACTGATATGACCAAGTTTGTCCCTTAAGCGCCTTTTATCTATTGTCCTTATCTGTTCAAGTAGTATAACAGAATCCTTGTTAAGGCCATACTCATCACTGCTAATTTCAACATGTGTCGGCAATTTAGCTTTATTGATTTGAGATGTTATAGCAGCAACTATGACCGTCGGACTATATTTATTTCCAATATCATTTTGTATAACAAGAACAGGTCTTACCCCGCCTTGTTCTGAGCCAACAACTGGGCTCAAATCAGCATAAAATATATCTCCTCTTTTCACCGGTTGAGCCATTTGAATTATCACTCTCCGCCAAACTTGCTTCATATTCGGCTAATTCTTCACATTCTAAAGTAATACCACATTCTGCAAGCTCTATATTTATTTTTCCCATTTCAACATAACCATTTTTCATAGTTTCAATCATTTCTATTCTCTTGCGCTCCTTTATATATGATATGATTGCTTCTCTTATTAATTGGCTTCTATTTTTATAGGTATTTATATTTACAAATTCATCTAATTCATCTAGCAAATATTCAGGGAGGCTAATAAGGATCTTTTTATTGTTTGCCATCGTATTACCTCCTAAAAACAATTAACCTATGTATCTTACAAATACTCATTTTATTATAACACTACTTTATAATTACCACAAGTAGAAATATTTATACCTCTTTTACATTGTTTCCATGTTGTCATCAAATTATGTCATACATAATTTTTTATTTTCACTATTTTCCCATTCTCTATATAAACCCTTGGCACACGCTTTGAAACCATACATAAAATTTCATAGCTTATCGTTCCAAGTCTTTCTGCTAAAACATCCGCATCATTTTTAATTCCATTAAAATTCCCCAATATAATTACCTCATCCCCTACATTAACATCCCCGCAATCAGTTACATCTATCATACATTGATCCATACATATTCTACCTACAACTGGCGCTAAAACACCATTTACTATCACTTGACCTTTTTGGAAAAATAACCTTGTAAACCCATCAGCATATCCAAATGGTAGAGTAGCAATTTTACTCCTTCTTTCTGTAATAAACCTTCTGCCATAGCTTATTGGAGTTCCTTCATCAACCTCTTTGATATGAACAATTTTAGCCTTTAATGTCATTACAGGTCTTAATTCAACCTTATTAACATTCACTTCACTAGAAGGATAATAACCATAAAGCATAATTCCCGGCCTTACGGCATCAAAATAAGCTTCCTCTACATCTATAATTCCAGCACTATTTGCCAAATGTTTTAATTCAAATATGATACCTCTTTCCTCTAGGGCTTTTACAGTCTTTTTGAAACGATCTAATTGTAAATAAGTAAAGGTCTTATCCTTTTCATCTGCAGACGAAAAATGGCTAAAAATCCCTTCTAATTTTAAGTTTGGAAGTTTATTAATTTTTTCAATTTCATCTATAGCCTTTTGATTAGGAATAAATCCAACTCTTCCCATTCCTGTGTCGATTTTAATGTGAATTTTTACAATCTTGTTTTGCTTTACAGCCTCATCAGACAACGCCTTTGCTAAGTCAAAACTAAATACAGTCTGAGTAATATCATACTCAACAATTTCTTTTGCAAAGGTTGGAGGTGTAAATCCCATAACTAATATTGGCCTTTTAAAGCCATTTTTTCTAAGTTCAAGAGCTTCAGTTATTACTGCAACTGCAAAAAAATCAACACCTTCTTCCTCTAAAGCCTTTGCAAGTTCTACTGCTCCATGTCCATATCCGTCTGCTTTAATAACTCCAAATATTTTCCTGCCATTGACTAACCTTTTAACCTCCCTGAAGTTATGCTTAAAATTATCAAGGTTTACTTCTGCATAATATGGTCTTATGTTGTCAAACATACCCTTCCCCCCTGCTTTATCTATTGTATCTTAAATAACCCCTCTTGAATTGTAGGATTATATTTAAACTCTTTGTATATGATATTTACCCTTACATTTTCCTTTTCATCATAAAAGGTCATTATTTCGGGCATTAAATTTACCGAATTAAAATATATCTCTACATATTTACGATAAGCACTGGACTCATCAAGCTCACTTTTAATAACGAAATAATCTTTGCCGTCCACCCTTTTACTGCTAAAACTCGAATTTTCCTTTAAAAAAATCCTTTTGTCGATAACCCCTAAAAATATGAAAACATCATCATCTTTTAAATTTTCAAGAAAATATTTTTGTTCAATAATCGGATGGTATATTGAATATTTTTTCCCATCGTATATTAGAATTTTTCCTTTTAAGAAGGATGGCGCATTTGTTTCAATTCTAATAAGATTAGGCTCTTTATAATACTGAACCACTTTATAATGCGAAACACCTTTGTTGCCATATATATCTATATCTGCTTGTGTGGTATAGCTTTTCATTTCCTCTAATCTCTTTTTTACATCTTCATATGCTATTTTTCTCGAACAGGATATAAAAGCAGCAAAAATAATTACAAGAACTAAAATGGTTTTTTTATATAACACAAGATCACCAAAAATCTTATTTCAATAAAATATTATTCTAAATTTAAACTGCCTATGTCTTTTTTAAATAAAAATCCCAAATTATCAATCAAATCCACAGCCGTTAATCCATAACCATGTTTTTCATATGCCCTGTCTCCAGAGATTCCATGTATAAAACTACCTAATATTGCTGATTCAAAGGGGCTGTATCCCTGACCTAAAAGCGAAACTATAGTCCCCGTTAA
The DNA here is from genome assembly GCA_026416875.1 of Caloramator sp. GTDB lineage: Bacteria > Bacillota > Clostridia > Clostridiales > Caloramatoraceae > Caloramator. Next base: position 16,076 of record JAOAEI010000030.1, on the reverse strand, counting down.
AACATCACCACTTCCTGCAGTTGCCATACCAGGATTACCAGTTCTATTAATATAAATAAACTCTCCATCAGTAACAACCGTGCTGGAACCCTTTAGAAGAACAATCAAATTATACTCCTTTGCAAAGCTTTTAGCCACATCTATCCTATTTTTGTTTATATAATCAATATCATAACCAGTTAATCTTGCCATTTCTCCTGGATGTGGTGTTAATATTACTTTAGATTTTGCCGATTTTAATATGGTTTTATTTTTTGCTAGAACATTAAGGCCATCCGCATCAATCACAAGAGGGCCTTCATAATGGTCTAAAATATATTGCAGCGGATGTAAAAGTTCTTCAAAGTTACCTATTCCTACTCCAAAGGCAATAGCATTCGACTTTTGAAATAACATATTTAATGTGTAATCATCTAAAAATATATGTTCATGTTTTTCTTCACATGGAAAATATATAACCTCTGGAACTAATGCCCCTACTCTATCTATAATAGTTTTTGGGAAAACTCCATAAACAAGCCCTGCACCACTTCTTAAAGCTGACTTTAAAGCAAGTGCAATAGCCCCTGACATTTTATAATTACCACCGATAATCGCAACCTTACCAAAATCACCTTTATTAGTATCCAACCTTCTTTTTTTAATTAAAGATATGGGATATTCCCTATCGCTTGTAAATATTTTAATATTTTGCTCTTCAATACATCTATTTGGAATTCCTATCCTTTTAACTATAACTTTACCCGAAGCTTCCTTTCCCTCTAATAGGATGTGCCCAAGTTTTAAACATTCAAAAGTTACTGTAATATCTGCAAAAACGCAACTTCCCATTACTCTCCCACTATCACTGTCTATTCCTGATGGAATATCAACCGAAAGTTTCATTTTACCTTTATTTATAATATCAATAACTTTTCTTAATTCCTCCTTAACCTCTCCTGATAATCCAGTTCCTAAAAGAGCATCCACCACAATATCAGAATATTGTATGCTATTTTCCAGTTTATTTAAATCATTATAGATTTTTATCCCCATTTTTAATAAAATATCTAAGTTTAGCTTTGCGTCTCCTTTTACCCTTTCATGCTCAGGGAAGCAAAAAACTTCAACACTATAATTTCTCATCAGTAAAAGTCTTGCAAGGGCAAAACCATCCCCACCGTTATTGCCCGTCCCACAAACTATTGTTATCCTTTTTACATTTAACCTTTCTATTTCCTCCATAAGGGCATAAGCTGCATTCTCCATCAATATAATCCCAGGTATTTTATATTTCTCTATGGCCCTTTTGTCGATTTCCCTCATCTCATTTGCATTAGCAACCTTCATATTATCCCTCCGCAACTGCAAAAGCAGTGGCATACTCTTTAGAGTGCGATATCGATATATGAATCTTCTTTATTCCTTTTTGTTTTGCAATATTTTTTGCATTATTATTCAAAACAATCATTGGAACTGAATTTTCTTTTATTATTTCAATATCAGTCCACTTAAAATTCGAAACACCTGTCCCTAAAGCCTTTGATACCGCTTCCTTTGCTGAAAAATACCCTGCATAGCTTTCAATATTTTTTCCCTTTAAATCTTCTAGTTCTCTTTCAGAATATACTTTTTGCAAAAATCTTTTATTTCTTTCTATTGCTCTTTTTATTCTTCCTATTTCAATTATATCTACTCCAACTCCAATTATCATACTTATCTTCCCCTTATTTAAATTATAAAATAAATTGTTGCAAAAAGCAAAAATATGGAGAAAATTCTCCATATTTAAGCTATTGCATATTTAATATATTTTTGCTTCAAATCTTCTTCAAAATCAGAGGACCAATTATCGCATATTTCTCCAACCACATCTATCAGATGAATTGGTGATACCTGACTTCTTGCAAGCTCATCAATAAGCTTTACCATTTTCTCCTTATATGGAGTAACAAATTCTATTGTTTCTTCAAACAAAATTTTTCCAGTTTCTTCTCCAACTTCTTCTGATGTTATGCTTACACCATATCCAACAACATTAACATAATATTCCTTAAAATTAATCAACTTGCTGGTTTCAACTAAGTAGTATCTAAACAATATATTTCTAAAATTATCATCAACCACATAGCAGTGGCAAAGCTCTGTCTTTATTTGCATTCTCCCCACCCCACCTAATTTTCTTTTGAATTAATTTTATCATTTATCCCCTCAAAAATTTGTTGTAATTTAGTATGAAAACTTCAAAAAAATAATATAAAATGTGACACTAATCTACATAATTTCTCTTTTTCATCCTTTTTATTTAATATTTAAGTATACCTCAAGATGGTTTCTCATTTCTTCTGAAATTTGTCTATTGATTGTGTTTATAAATATTTTATTACCCTCTATCTGAAATTGAAAATCTTTGTATCCTTCTTTCGTTAAATATGCAGGTATATCTTCAGGTTTCTCATTCTGTGCAAATAGGATTTTCTCTCCTATATACTCACCATCCACATAAACCTCATAGGAATCATGTAAAACTTTATTATTATTTAAATCATTTACATGAAAGGCAATTGGAGGATAGGTATTACTAACAAAGGGTTTTATTTTATCATTATCCATTTTGTCACCTCCCTGTTTTAATAGTTTACCCAAAACTCTACAAAAAATGTAAGCAGAGGATTTTTACCCTCTGCTTAAAACTTTCTATTATGCTGTCCTTTGAACATTTTCAACTTTTGTTGAAGACTGTTTATATAAATAATAATATGATAGACCAATTATTATTCCACCGCCAACAATGTTCCCCAATGTTACAGGAACTATATTTGAAACTGCATGCACTATATCTACCTTTGAGAGTTTATCAGCGTGAAGTTGCAGTGCTTCTGCATATGCAGGGTTTAATTTTGCTAAAATACCTGCACTAAAATAAAACATATTGGCAACGCTGTGTTCAAATCCAGCAACCACAAAGGCCATAATAGGAAACCATATTGCAAACACTTTAGATATTATATCCTTCGCAGCATATTGTGCCCATACAGCAAGGCAAACTACAATATTACACAATATACCGCTAAAGAAAGCAGTTGAAAAGCTAAGTCCTCCTTTATATGCAGCAACCTTAATAAAATAGCCCCCAAGCTTACCGCCATTAGCATCAAATACTCCTCCAGCATAGGCTAAATACGCAATCAAGATAGAACCAATAATATTACCTAAATAAACTATACCCCAGTTTCTTAAAACCTTTGAAAATGGTATCTTCCCATCTTTGTGTCCAACAAGCAATAATGTGTTTCCAGTAAATAATTCTGCTCCATTAAAAATTATCATCATAAGTCCAACTGGGAATATTGCTCCAGCAACAAATTTTGCAAGCCCATAATTTTCTATACTATGGGATGCTGCTGCAGCAGAAACTGCTCCAAGTGCTACATATGCTCCTGCTAAAATTGCGCCTAAAAAAGTAGTAAAAAAGCTACCTTTAGATTTTTTAACTCCCACATTTATTGCCTCATCCACTATTTCTGGAGGCGTTAACATTCTCTTTTCCATATAATTCTCCTTTCGACATAAATTAAAAACAAACCTATTCAAAATTATACTTTATTTTGTATTCAAATTCAATTTTTTATTTCAATCGACAAAAAACATTATATTTGCAATTTTTAGTGCACCCGTAAGATTTAAAATCATCAAAACTTAATTTTTCGATGTTTGAAAATATACTTTTAATGTCATTTATAACATAATCCAAATCCTCTTGACTATAATCAATCCTAACAATTTCCCCTACATCAAGTAAATATAAATAATTATTTACTTCCCTTAAACCTAACGATAAATTATTTAAAAAACGTGTATAGGCATAGGAATAAATTATAAATTGTGACTTGTAATGGTCAATTAATTTTTTTATGTCTTCATCCTTCGTAACTTTGTTAGTCTTATAGTCGATGATATTAACGTTTAAGCCATCACCCACACTAAATACATCAACTCTATCAATTATTCCAAAAATCGATAAACTGCTGTTTGGCAGTGGAATCTTAAATCTTAATTCAGCATCGCTTTTAACTTTATATCCACTGCATAAAGACTTATACTCCTTTTCTATCTTTATAAAATTATCAATATATCTTTCAATTTCTTCTTCTAATTCTTGACTTTCTGTCCCTAAAATATCTTTAATTTTATTTTGAATGTTGCATCCTTCATTTTTAGTCAACTCTTCTAATATACTGTGAATTAAAGTCCCCTTCTTCCTTGAATTAATGAGTTTTATACCCTCTTTTTCATTTAAATCATCATAATCATCTAATAAATCATCCTGATCTATCTTGGCTATATATTTAAAATAATACTTTCTTGGACAATCTTTATATGTCATGTATCTTGATATGCTCACTGTGGTTCTAGATGAAAAATCTATTTTAAAATTTAATTTTTGCCATAATTCAGCCCTATCTTCTCCTTCATGGCTAATAACTTTTTCTTTTAATTTTTTATAATTTCTAAATTGGCTAGTAAGGTTTTTATACTCATCTAAATTTCTTTCTGTTAGTTTGCTTATATAAGTTAATGTCTTTTCATCCTTTATATATCCTGAAAAAGCTAAAACCCTTACAGCTCTTGTTGCTGCTACATAAAGTATCCTTAGCTCTTCATAACATTCCTCATCCTCAATTCTCTGCTTTATTTTTTTAAATAAATTATCTTCAATATCATTAAATTCATGTTTAACTATTATTCCAAATTTATCATCATAAATAAAGTTTCCTTTATATTCCTTTTTTATTTTTCTATCAAGTCCTGGAACAAAAACTACTTCGAACTCAAGCCCCTTTGATGCATGAATAGTCATAATTTTTACTGCATCACTTTCCTCAGTATCTAAAAAGGCCTCCCCCTCCTTTGTAGATATAGCTCTTAAATTGTTTATATAATCTATAAAATCAAAAGGAGTAAATATGCCCTTGCTATCAAAATCCCTTACTATCTCAACAAACTTTTCAATATTTCTGTATTTTTGAATTCCTTCCTCTTGTGCCAAAAGTATCTCTTTAATTTTAAATTCTTCTATGACAGTTTTAACTAGTTTAGTTGTGGTATAAAAAGGAACTAGATTTTTAATGTTATCTATCTTTTTTAGAATTAGCTTTGTAACATCATCAAAAACTTCCCTTTCTGATATCTTAGCCATATCATTACCATTTCTTATTTCATCTAATATTTCAATAACAAGATCATCCGATATTCCAACATACGGACTTCTCAAAAGGCCTAAAAGGGCAACTTCATCATTAGGATTATAAAAGTATTTTATAATATTTATAATGTCCAGTATTTCTTGCCTTTCAAAATATCCAATCCCACCAACTAAAGTATATGGAATATTGTTCTTTTTAAATTCCCTTTCAAACTCATCGATATTGTTCCTATCCCTTAAAAGAATAGCAATTTCCTTATATTCAAATCCCTTCTCAATAAGTTCCTTTATCTTTTTTACTATATAGCTTAACTCTTCATTTCTGCCTCTTAAATTGATAGTCTCATCAATTTCACAAAAAACTTTAAGCTCATCTAATGTTACCTTTTCTGATTTTAACTTTTTCTTTATGGCTTCTGCTTCATTGCTTCTTTGACCAGTAGTGGTTTCCTCAGCTTTTTCAAAAAAACAGTAGTCAAACAAAGCCTCCCCATCAATATTGCTAGAATAAAATAATGGATCATAATTAGGTAGTAGGCCGCTAAAGAGCCCGTTGATTATCTCTACTAATCTATTATGGGACCTATAATTAGTCGATAAAAGAAGCTTGTCCCCATTCTTTTGAATTTTTTCAGTTACTTCTTCAAACACCTTATAATTAGTCCCCCTAAAGCCATATATTGATTGTTTAATGTCTCCTACAACAAACAATTTTCCATTTTGAATTTTTCCCTCATCATCAGCCACAAGATTATAGAGAATCTTAAGTTGAATATCATTTGTATCTTGAAACTCATCTACTAAGAAATATTTATATCTTTTTCTTAAAGCATCTCTAACTTCTCTATGTTCCGTCAAAAGGTTTAAAGTAAATATTTCTAAATCATTAAAGTCCACAAGGCCTTCTTGAAGTTTAAAATCCGAATATCTTTTATGAAGTTCACTGATTAATTCTAATAATAAGACTTCAATCTTTTGATATTTTTTTAAGTTCTCATCACTGCCCCCATAAAATTCTACTAAGTTATTAAATGTTTTTTGCCTAACCTTTGTTTCAATATCATCTGCCTTTTCTCTGATTTTTTTATATATTTTTCTTGTTTCAAATGCAAAGCCACCACTTAAAACATAATCTACTCCAAATTCATCAAATAAAAAGTTAAAGTTTTCAAAATATCTTTCATCCTTTAAAAACTCCTCTATTATTTCACTCGTTAATTTCGATAAAATCGTTTCTGAATCAACCTCTTCTATTATTTGATACATGGGTTCAAGACCGATTTTATAATAATACTCCCTTACAATGCTATCACAGAAACTGTGGAAGGTTGAAATGTTTGCCCCATCTAAATTTTCTTTTATCCTTTTTAATTTATTCTTTAAACCATCATCACTTTTCATTAGAAACTGATTAACTAAATCCAATATCCTCTCCTTCATCTCAAGGGCTGCCTTTTTTGTAAAGGTTATGGCTACTATATCATCAAGCCCACAGTTTTCTTCTAGTAAAACTCTTAAAAATCTCCTTGTTAGGACCCTTGTTTTTCCAGAACCAGCCCCAGCATGAAGAGCTATGTTTTTATTTATTTCAAGTGCCTTTGCCTGCTCATCATTTACCTCATAAACTTCTTTTATATAATTAAGATCCATAACATCACCTTTCCTTTTGTGCTATTCTATCAAAATCAAACCTGCACACACCTTCAAAGGGACATTGGAATTTACTATATTCTCTATTGTTAGGGCAATCAAGTGGAAGAGTAAAATCGCCGTTTCTTATTTTTTCAATCCTTGCTTCAATAAAATTTTTCTTTATATGTTCAAGGACTATATCGAGATTTTCATAGATCAAAGTAGCAGTAGATGCTGCAACTTTTATTTTCTTCTTTGTCTCTTCAATAATAATCCCGCTAAATCTTGCTTTACCATCCTTGGCTGTTTTGCTTATGCTGTAGTATAAAAGAGCTATAAACTTCGGATCAAATCCCTTTTTCCTTAGCATCTTTTCAACTACATAAGAGTAGATTGGAATTTGGACATCATTTCCCTTCAAAAGACCAGGTAAATTCTTCTTTGACACATCCCCGGCTTTATAATCATATATAACAAAATATCCTGTAGGTTCACCATTAACCACTTCCATATCAATTCTGTCTATTCTTCCCTTCAACTTTACCCCATTTATGATATCCTCTGAAACAAATGAATGTTCTAATAAAATCGGCCTTAAATTTGCAGACTTTATAAAATCAATATCCGCCTTTAAAAAGTTTTTAATTACATTTAAAATTTCCTGCTTTTTTCTTTTGTATAAAATATTTTCTTCAAAGAATCCCCTTTTGTTCATTAACCTTTCTACTATATCCTCTATAAAATATTCATCATATTCAATATCATAATCTCCATCAATAAAATATTTATAATATTCCTTTAAAACATCATGATAAATATTTCCTTCCGATACACTTGAGAACAAGTCATCCTCATCTTCCTCATCTATTTGCAGTAAATTTTCTATATAAAATCTGAATGGGCAAGAGGAATAATAATTTATTTTTGATGCATTAAAGGGGTATTCTTCATTAAAAATACTAGCCTTTTCCCTCCCAATTAAACCGTCAAAATTAGAAAAGTTTTTTTCTACCCATCTTAATTTTTCTATATATTTTCCTTTATCAACATGAGCTTTAATTTGTTGTAAATCAAAAAGCTCTGTTAAAGCATCTTCAATTTCTTTGCTATTTAAACCCATAGAATAGCTGTTAATAAGTTCTTTTTTTGTATAAATATCAATCGTTTTAAATTTAAATCTATCCCTCATACATCTTGGTTTTGTTCCATTTAATTGTTTGTTTAAATCTAGTCCAAAAATTATTTCATCTAACAATTGTGATTTTATAGTAAAAGAACCATCCTCCTTAGAGGTTCTATAGCTCAGCACAAGTCCTTTTCTAGCTGAAGCAATAGATAGAATAAATCTTATTTTCTCCTTTTCTTGTTCAAAGGACTTCGTTCCTAAATTAATGCCTATCTCATAAAGCAATTCTTTTTCCCTTGATGTGAAAATCCCTGTAGGGTTAAAAGCCTTAGGAAAAATTCCTTCATTTAATCCTAAGATAAATACATAATCATATGTCGTTCCTCTTATAAGGTCTGGAGATAATACCTTTATCCCATAGCTTGGCTTTGATTTAAGGGTAACTGTTGAGTTTATAATATTTTCTTTTAACAGTTCAATAAAATCCATAATGCTGATTTTACTTTGCAAAAATTTATAGACATTTTGAAGTTCTTCTAATAATTCTAAAAAGCCCAATAAAGCTTTTAAATCCCTAGTCATTATGTCAAAGTCGATTATTCCACTATTATATAAGTTTATTATTCCGTGTTTTATTTGCAGCTTATCGATTATATCAACAACATTAGTTTTAAACTCATTGAAATATCCCTCGTCCTTAAAATTTATTAATTTTCTAATATCATCTAACAAAGTTTTAAGTTCTATTACTTTTTCTTTGTTATCAACATCATTTTTTATAAGTTTATCGATATATTCCTCAATATTTTTTCCCTTAAATACTTCCCTTAGAATTTGTCTCAAAACTTGTTTATCATTTATATTAAAGATATATGGAGATAAGATAATGTCCTCTAACTTATTAAGATCATAAAAGTTTATCTTTAATTCTAATAAATTTATAATATTTCTAATAAGAGGAACATTCGAAAGCTTTTCATGATGGGATAGCATTACAGGTATTTCGTATTCGTTAAATACTTCTAATATAAAATTCTCATAGTCTTCTATATCATTTGTTATTAAAGCCATTTTATCTAAACATACCTTTTCTTTTAATAAAATATCCTTTATAGTTTTCGCAACTTGCCTTACCTCGTCTTCTATGCAGGGTGCATTTATTAATTTTAACGAATTTGATTGTATATTTGTTTTTTCAAAAGTAAACAAGCTTTGCGCTATTTTAGTAAATTCGTTTTCAGCATCGTTATAAAAAACACTCGCACCCAATTCTTTATAAACCCTTAAAATCTCGTTTTCAACAAAGGATTCTATAACATTAGTCTTAAAAGGAATTTTTCCGTAAAGCTTAATTGAAGGAAAACTGTTCTTTATTTCCTTTAGGAGCATTTCTTCGTTTTTAAAAATATCTAAATACCCATCTAAAAATATTACGTCAACATCCCTTAAGTAATTTGAATAGGAAATGTTATCCATAGCTGCCTTAATAACATCATCCATATCATAAAGATTAAGATTCTTTAGCGTTAAATCATATAATTTGTAGGCTTCATATACATCTTTAGACTTTAGTTTTATAATCTCATCATCGATGTTATTAACCTTTTCTATAAACTCTTCTGGTGTTAGATTTTCCTTCTTTATTTGTCTTATAGTATTATAAATGCTTACAACAAATCCTTTTTTGTCTTGAACCTTTTTATAATACTGAATAATATCGGAATTGTTTTTTAAAATGTCCTCTAAAATTACGATTGAAGCATCGGTTGAAATCAACTCCTTAGATGATAATTTATCCTTTGCTATATTTCTTGCAAGATCATCGAAGGTTATAACATCTATGTAAAATAATCCACCTATCAATTCCATTATTTTTTCTCTAACGTCAGCAATAACTTCCCTTGATGGTGCAAGATAAATTGCCTTTTTCCCTCTCTTAACTACTTCAACACATCTTTCCAACATAAAAACCACCCTCCAATCATATTTTAATATAACTGGAAGGTGGTTGGCAAAAGAAGAATTTACCTCGTTATCTATAAAATTTAATTAAATAAGTCTGTTCTGGTTTTAAATTTACAACTGTTATTCCATTTTCATAAGTTATTTCGTCTTCTCCATTATTAAAAATCACTTCATAGTTTTTAAAATCTCCAATTGTTAATACTGGAATATAAAGGGTTCTTTCCTCTTTATCCTGGGAATTTATAAAAATTATAGCTTCATCTTCGTTAAACCTTGCATAGGATATCGAGGAATCATCTGCCGTCAAAATTTTAAAGGAACCATTCTTTAAAACTTTTTCATTTCTTCTTAAAGCTATTAGCCTTTTATATGTTTGGTAAATTTCTTTATCCCATTTATTCTCATCCCAATTAAATGGATATCTGCAATTGCTAAGGTCTCCTAAATCCCCTTCAAGTCCTATTTCATCTCCGTAATATATACATGGAACTCCTATAAATGTAAGAAGCATAACTATACCCGTTAAAACATTTTTTCTACTTATAGAAGGGGAATTGTGGAATCTGTGAACATCATGGCTGGATAAAAGATTAAATTGCATACTTTGTATTACATAAGGAAGCCTTGCAAAGTGCTGCATAACCTCCTTGGAAAAATTTATTCCATTTTTAGTCCTCATATTATTTTTTATTTTCCAACCTGTAAAAAGGTCACCTTCTCCTAAATATTTTCTAACTGGTCTAAAGAATCCAAAATAATTCATAATAGAATCCCACATATCACCCTGCAAATACTCCTGTGCATCCGTCCAATGCTCAGCGATTAAATAGGCATCTTTGTTTAAAGCCTTTAATTCCTTTCTTATTTCCCTCCAGATTTCCCTATAAATCGTGCTTCCTTTGACTTTTGCAGTATAGTGACCAACATCGAATCTCCATCCGTCTATATAGTATGGTTCTTCTAACCAAAATTTCAATACGCTTTTTTCATCTTTATAAATTACATTCCTAACTTCAGGATTTTCATATTTCAAAACCGGTAAACTTTTTACCCCGCACCATGCTTCATAGTTTTCATCATCATAAAAATAATAAAAATCTTTATTTTCTTTAAACCAATGATGGGTATCACCAGTATGATTTATAGATATATCTAAAATTACCTTCATATCATTTTCATGAAGGTTTTCAGTTAGTTGGGCTAGAGCCTTATTACCCCCAAAGTGCTTATCCACGTTAAAATAATCGGAACAATCGTATTTATGATTTGATGGTGCCTCAAATATTGGATTTAAATAAAGGGCATTAACACCCAGTCCCTTTAAATAATCTATCTTTTGGCTAATCCCCTCAAGATCTCCTCCAAAAAAATCTAAATTGCCATAAACTTCATATTTACCTGGTTTATCTTCCCATTTCATCTTTTTTGAGCTAAAACCTCTATATGTATACTCCCCATCTTTAACATCGTTTTCAGTATTCCCATTATAAAACCTATCAACAAATATTTGATAAAATATAGCCTCATCAATCCAACTTGGTTTTTCAAAATCGGCGATTATTTTAAAATCATAATCTTCTGTTATGAAATGTTCAAATACCCCCATTTGATTATAATAAAACACATTATCGCTAGTGCATAAGATAAAATGATATTTCAAAATAGGCTCCTCTATTTTAACTTTAGTCCAAAAATATATAAAATTATCCTTTATATTCTTTTGTTCTAATTCAACAACTCTTTCCTCACCATTTAAAGTATATCTTATATATGCCTTCTCTATCGGTGAATCCTTAAGCATTCTTATTGCAATACTTATTTCTTCGTTCAACTTAGGTAAAGGATTGCTTACAAACCTTATTGACCCGTCTGAAAAAACGCTATCCATCCAATTTATTTGCATATAATAATCCTCCTTTGCAATCGTTTGCATTTCTATTATAACACATAAAAAAAATAATAAAAGCCTTTTATAAGATTGACCATATTTAACTAATATTTTACAATTATATTGTAAGAATTTTCCGAAAAAGAAAGGAGGAAAAACATGAGGTGGTCACTAGATAATCTTTATACTTCCTTTGAATCCCATGAATTTTTACGGGACAATGAATTGGTCGTATCCATGATCGATGATTTAAAAGAATGGGCAAAAGATAACTTAAACTCTACTGATAATGCCAAAGAAAAAATTGAACACTATATTAAATACTATAATACATTAGGAGATCTTATTCATAAAATTATGGCTTATTCTGAACTTTCTTTAAGTGTGGACGCCAAAAATATATCTGCCCTAAATTCCCTTGAAAAAATTGAAAAGATCATAACTGAGATTACAGAACCTGGAGTTATCTTTAAAAGATGGCTAAGCAAGATAGACAATTTAGAAGAAATTATCAATTCTTCAGAAATAATAAAGGAACACGAGTTTCATTTAAAAGAGCTACTTAACCAGTCTAAGCATATGCTGTCTGAACAAGAAGAAATAATTATTGCAAAGATGAGAAACACCGGTTCAAATGCTTGGGCAAAACTTCAGGAATTCTTAACTTCAACTCATCTTGTTGAAATCAGCCTAAATGGTGAGGATAAAAAGCTTCCTCTTCCTATGGTTAGAAATATGGCCTACAGCGAAGATCCCTACATAAGAAAGGCTGCCTATTATGCTGAGTTAAAATCATATCAGAAAATAGAAAACTCTTCAGCCGCTGCCCTTAACGGCATAAAAGGAGAGGTTATAACATTAGCAAAGCTTAAAGGATACTCTTCACCCCTTGAAATGACTTTAGAAAACAGCAGGATGGATTATGAAACTCTATATGCAATGCTTGAAGCTATCAACGAATATCTTCCTTATTTTAGGCAATATCTAAAAAAGAAGGCAGAAATTTTAGGGCATAAGAATGGACTTCCATTCTACGATATTTTTGCACCTATCGGAAAAGTAAACATGAGATTCACATATGATGAAGCAAGAAAATTTATCGTAGATAATTTTAAAAACTTCAGCCAAGAACTTTCTGAATTTGCAGATAAAGCCTTTGAAAACAAATGGATAGACGCAGAACCAAGGCAAGGGAAACGCGGTGGTGCTTTTTGCTATAATCTTCATCCAATTAAAGAAAGCAGAATTCTTGCTAATTTCGATGGCAGTTTCTCTAATGTAACTACCCTTGCCCATGAGCTTGGTCATGCTTATCACGGAAATTGTCTTATGAATGAAACATTTGCAAACTCCCATTATCCAATGCCAATTGCAGAAACCGCTTCAATTTTCTGTGAAAATCTAATAATAGAAGCCGCCCTTAAAGTTGCAACAAAGGAGGAGAAAGTGGTTATACTTGAAAATTCTATTCAAAGTTCAACCCAAACGATAGTCGATATATACTCAAGATTTTTATTTGAAGATGAACTTTTCAAAAGAAGAGAAGACCATTCCCTGTCTGTTGACGAATTAAAGGAAATAATGATAGACGCTCAGAAAAAGGCTTATGGAGATGGTCTTGACCACAATTATCTACATCCATATATGTGGATTAACAAACCCCACTATTATTATGCCGATGCTAACTACTACAACTTCCCATACGCCTTTGGAGAGTTGTTTGTAAGGGGATTAATCGCAGATTATAGAAGCCGCGGCAACAGCTTCATAGAGGATTATAATAAGCTCTTATCTTTAACAGGTAAAAATAATTTATATGACCTCGGTAAAATAATGGGATTTGATCTCCATTCTAAAGATTTTTGGAGAAGATCTTTAGAAATGATAAAAGAAGAAATAGATGAATTTATTTCCTTCGTAGAATAAAAGGCTGCCCATGCAGCCTTTTACTCTTTAACTCTATACTTCAAACCTGTTTTTTAATATTTCAAGGTCACTAACACAATTTAAATTACTAAACATCTCAAGATCTTGTGAAAAATGTCTTGCTACTTTTTCTTCTATTACTAAATACTTTCCTCTTCCTATTATATCAAAAAGTTTATATCTACCTTCCTCTAAACTTCTTTTAAACAAAGGAATCATATCAATAGAATAAAATGCATATAACGGCTCCACCCAATTTCCCTTTTGGGTTAAGATGCAATCATATTTATTTTCATTTAATAACCCCTTCATAAAGGTTATATATTCCAAATTAATTAATGGCATATCGCACCCCATTACAAACAAATATTTTGATTTTGAATTTAAAAGGGCAGTATATATTCCTCCTGCTGGACCACAGCCTTTATATTCATCAACAAAAACATTTTTATAATTATACAATCTACCCTTATCATTTGTTACTAAAATCACTTCTTCAAAGGCTTGTGAAAGTTTTTCAATTATTATGTCTAATAGTAACCTATTTTTTACTTTTATTCTGCATTTGTCAAACCCCATCCTTGTGCTTTTACCGCCACATAGTATAGCTGATGCGCCTAGTAATTTCATCTTATCCTCCTTTAATTAATAAGGATGCAACACCGCTGCATCCTTATCTTTACTATCTACAAAAATATCTTCTGTTATAGACGTTATTATACATTATCTTTATCTTCTTAATGTGGCTACTATTCTTTCTGGTTTTAGTAAAAGTTCAATAGCATCTAAAATGTCGTTAACAACAATATCAGCTTCAGAAAAGGCTTTTACAGAGCATCCTTCCCTTCCTATTACAGCGATGGAAAGAGAACTCACCTTAAACATTTCTACATCATTCATCCCATTCCCTATAGCAACAGTAAAATTATTTCCTATTTCTTCTACTATTCTTTTTTTATTTACTGCTGCGTTGTCATTATTAAATATCATTAATTCAATTGGAAGTCCTTCTAACCTTTGTTTTGCACAGCCATAGGTATCGGCTGTTAAAACATAAATGTTTAAGCCCTTATCAGATAACCTTTCTATTTTTTCCTTAACTTCGCTTCTTATAATTCCATCTTCAGCAAGAGTTCCATTATAATCAAATACTACATTTTTAATTTGAAGTTCCCTCCATCCAGGAACATTAATTTTTAACATTATATCACTCTCCAAATTCTTTAGACTTGTAATAGCCTATTTTCGTCATAAATTTATATAAGCTTAAGGCTAAAAAACCTCCAATTGCACCCGAAAAAATAGAAGGTGAAAGTAAAGCTATTTTATTATTAATATTAGGCGTAAATAAAAGCATTGCAATAAAGCTTCCGATAAAATTTGCAGCTGCTCCTGATGATATTGCCTTTATAAGTTTAGAAGTTTTGCTCATAAAAATAAAATCTACTGCAAGGCCAGGCAAAGTATAGCCTACAAACACCCATAATCCCCATTTTCCTGCTACTCCTAAAGCTAGTGCAAGGACAGCTTGAAGAAGTGAAAATAAAGTTGCTGAATATTTTTTATTAATTAAAAGGGCAATAAAGACTACCCACATCATATAAATTGCTCCCATAACAACACCCGCTATTGGAAGTGGAGCAGCCAATGCCTTGAGGTATGGCTTTGTAACTATAGAAATAGCTGCAATTAAAGAAATTAAAATCATTTCACTAACTGTAAATTTCCCCCTCATATTTATCCCCCTTTATAATTGTTATAACGGCACATTTTTTTGTATTTAAAAGTAGGACATAGTCCTCATATTTAAGCATCTGGTCTTTAAGTGTTTCAAATAAGAATTTTTTATCAAGTTTAATGTTAAGTCTTTGACAAGCAAATATATAAACATCCTCATCATCCATAAAGGATTTATGAAAGTTTATCTCGGAATAGTTTAAAATAAAAGGAATATCATGATCAAAAAGCATCTTTACAAGGCTCAAATAAGGTTTATTTACTTTAATCTTCATATTTAAAGCATCCAAAACCTTGTTTAATCCAAATTCATACTCTTTACTTAAAGTTTGGGTAATTATAAATATATATTTATTAGTCTTTTCATAAAGCTTTTTAAATTGTTTTTCTTCCTTAAGGGAGTTTGCGGCAAAGGCACAAATAGCAACATCACAGGGTGGCGGTTCAAAGGTCTCCCAAGGCGATAGATGGCATTTAATATTATTAAGATTTCCTTTTTTAATTCTATCTATAATGGCATCAAACATATATATAGATGAATCAACAGCAATAACCTCTGCACCAAGCTCTGCAGCGGGAACTGAAAAGGTTCCTGGTCCACTTCCTATATCTAATAC
>JAOAEI010000002.1 GCA_026416875.1 Caloramator sp. | reverse complement strand
TTTCGACATAAAAAAAGAGAATCCTTTTTTTGTGGTGGATTCTCTTTAAAAAAATTATACTTTGTCAACAATCTGAATGGGGCTGACACAAATCAGCCCCATTAAAAATTTTATATCATATTTATTTTCCCATTTATTCCTTCCATAACTTTTATAAAATCAGGAAAAGATGTTCTAACATTATCACAGTCATAAACTCTTACATTGTCTAATACAAATCCTACTAGGGCAAAGGCCATAGCTATTCTATGATCTTTAAAGGAATAAAAATTATACTTATCCTTCACGACAAAGGTATTACCTAATATTTTTAGTCCATCTTCCCTAATTTCGTATTCTATTCCCATCTCCTTTAAATTATAAGCTATGCTTTCTATTCTGTTGCTCTCTTTATATTTCAACTCTTGTGCATCCTTTATTAAGGTCTCGCCTTCTGCAAAGGCCGCTAAAACTGCTATTAAAGGAATTTCATCTATTATTCTAGGAATTATAGCACCCTCAATAGTAATTCCCTTTAATTTACTACTATAAACCTTTATACTGCCTATTAACTCATTATTGGCTTCTCTTAAATCTAATATTTCAAACTGACCTCCCATGTCCCTAAAGGCCTCTAAAAAACCTGTCCTTGTTGGATTTAAAAGCACATCCTCTATGATAACCTCAGAATTTTCAGTCAATGCTGCTGCTGTTATTATAAAAGCAGCAGATGAAAAATCAGAAGGGACAAATATATCCCTCGCTTGTAACTTTTGCCCTCCCCTTAACCTTATTTCATCTTTGCCAATTTCTAAATCTGCCCCTAAATATTTCAACATCCTCTCAGTATGATCCCGCGCTTTTACCTTTTCCTTTATTTTTGTTTCTCCCTCAGCATTAAGTGCAGCCAAAATAATTGCAGATTTGACTTGGGCAGAAGGCACTTCTAAGCTATGTTCAATTCCTTTTAACTTTCCTCCTTTTATTAATAATGGGGCTTTATCATTATTTAAAATGGATTTTACCCGAGCACCCATCATATTAAGGGGATCGATAATCCTTTTCATTGGCCTTTTACAAAGGGAATCATCTCCATACACAGCAAAATATCCATCAATGGAAGACAAGATCCCCGATATAAGCCTTATTGATGTGCCAGAATTTCCAAGATAAATGCTTTTTACTGTCGGTTTTAAACTTTTTATCCCTCGTGCTTTAAAATGGACTTCATCATTAACTATTTTAATATCAGCACCAAGCATTCTCATAGCTTTTAATGAATTCATAGTATCCTCAGCAAATAAAAAATTTTTAACCACTGCATCTCCATGACACAGTGGTAAAATTAATGCGGCCCTATGGGATATCGATTTATCTCCTTGCAGTTTAACTCTTCCATTTAATTTATTAGACTTTTTTGTAATAAAATCCATCCCATCACCTCATGTTTACACAGTGATATGTAGCTAATACACTGTTATATGTATCTTTAAATTCTTCAAAATTTAATGACTGAAATCCATCTGACAAAGCCTTGTCAGGATCAGGATGAACCTCTATTAATAACCCATCAGCTCCAGCTGCAATTGCTGCAAGGCTTAAAGGCTTTACCAATTCTCTCCTTCCTGTTCCATGGCTTGGATCTACTATTATTGCCAAGTTAGTCCTTTGTTTCACTACAGGAACACAATTTAAGTCTAAGGTGTTTCTAGTATAGTTTTCAAAAGTTCTTATACCTCTTTCACATAGAATTATATCGGTATTTCCTTCAAGAGCTATATATTCTGCTGCATTAAGCCATTCTTCTATAGTTGCCGATATACCCCTTTTAAGAAGGATAGGTTTTTTTATCCTCCCTAATTCCTTTAATAAAGGATAATTATACATATTTCTTGAACCAACTTGTATTATGTCAATTGAATCCATCATTTCATCGAGATCCCTAATATCCAATATTTCAGAAACTATTCTAACCCCATATTTTTTCTTCATATCTTCAAGTATTTCTATTCCTTCCATTCCTAAGCCTTGAAAACTATAGGGAGATGTTCTTGGTTTAAAGGCACCACCCCTTATATATTCAATCCCCAAATCCTTTAAAAATTTAACCGTTTTTTCCATCACATCATAATTTTCAACACTGCAGGGTCCGGCAATTATTAAAGGTTGTTTTATATTAATCTTAGGACCTTGCTTTATTTTGTTGACCATAGTATCACCTACAGCTTCTTTAACATATTTGTTAAAATAGAAATGGAATTTTCTATTGCTATATTAATATACTTTTCATAATCTGCAACATGGTTTTCATCTGCAAAATCTGAAATAGATCTTATCACTACAAAGGGGATGTTGTTTACGTAGCAGGCGTGAGCGATAGCTGCCCCTTCCATTTCAACGGCTAACGCATCGAAGGTTTCTTTAAGCCATATAAGCTTTTTAGAATCCGCAATTACTTGATCTCCTGTTGCAATCCTTCCTATATGAACCTTGAAATGTTCAATGTCCTTTGTTGATTCTAAAGCTAAGTTAATCAATTTTTCATCTGCCTTAAATATGTAATCATCCATTCTTGGTATTTGTCCAGGCTTATAGTCAATACATGTTCCATCAACATCATGTTGAACTAAGTCCTTTGATATAACAACATCACCTGGATTTAATTTTTCATTAACTCTACCTGCCACTCCTGTGTTTATTACTATATCAACATTAAAATCGTCTATAAGTATCTGTGAGCAAATTGCAGCATTAACCTTTCCTATTCCACTTCTTACTACTACAACATCTTTATCAAATAAAATCCCTTTATAAAACTCCATGTTAGCCTTTTTTTCTATTCTATCCACCTTCATCATTTCTTTAAGTTTTAATATTTCTTCTTCCATTGCTCCGATTATTCCAATCATCTACCTAACCTCCTATGCAATATTTTATAGCATTTTTTACAAAGTTTTCTTTTAAATCCCCTGTAATTATAGCATTTCCTATATTGTATGGCAAAGCAAATTTTATATTTTCATTTATTTTTTTCTTATCCTTTTTTATGTATTCCATCAATTTTTCAACATCATCTACTTTTATTTTTATAGGTAATCCGAAATTCTTTATAAGCTCAACAATCGTTTTATAATCAGAGATATCTATATACCCTAACTGATATGATATATAAGATTCAACCACCATACCAATTGATATTGCCTCTCCATGTAAAATTTCAAAATTAAAATAACTTTCAATTGCATGGCCTATTGTATGCCCAAAATTTAGTATCTGTCTTTTATCATTATCAAACTCATCTTCTTCTACTATTTTAGCTTTTATTTTAGAACATTGGTGGACTACATGTATAAGTTTGTCAGATTCCCTCTCAAGTAATCCCCTTTTATTTTGCATCAAATAATTCCAAAGACCATCATCACATACAATAGAATATTTTATAACTTCAGCAATTCCATTTAAAAATTGCCTTTTATCCAACGTTTTTAAGAAATTTACATCACAAAATACAAATTCTGGTTGATAAAATGTCCCTATAATATTTTTTATCCCATTATAATCAAATCCTGTTTTTCCACCTATACTACTATCGCATTGTGCCATAAGTGTAGTAGGAACATGGACTATTCTGATTCCCCTCATAAAGGTTGAGGCAGCAAAAGCTGCAAGATCACCAACCACTCCTCCACCCATAGCTACCATAGTTGTCTTTTTATTAGCATTGCTTTTAATTAGCGAATTGTATATCTCTAGAACTGTGTTTATATTTTTACTACCTTCTCCTGGTTTAATTGATGTAACCCCAATTATATTAGGAATTTGATTAATATAATTTTTATAGAGATTATAAACCGTATCATCGGTTACAATAAATAATGAATGGCATTTATATCTCTCCAGTAATCCTTTAAATAAATTAAAATCATGGGCTATATAAATATTATAAGGTTTTAGGACCTTTACTTTAACTTCCTTCATAACGTCCCCCTCTAAACATTTCTTTAAAAATATTATAACAATTGTATCTTTTTATGAAAAGAAATATATATTAAGGAAGGTGTTAAAATGGCCTTAGGACGTTTTTTTACAGTCATTGTTACTGTCTCTTTATTATCTGCTATTCTTACATATGTTTTATTTAAATATTCAAAGGTTAAATTATTAAAATATGTTTTAGGGATTTTATTTTTCATAGGTGCTCTTTACAACTTATACTTAGGTAAAAAAGCCACAATAGGATTTGAAGACCTAGCAAGATTTATCCTAGCAACTATGTTCTTTATTGCAGCCCTAACAAATATACTATTTTCTATTTTTCTTGACTTAAAATATAATAAGAAGTAAAACCCTTAAGGGCAGCCCTTAAGGGTTTTTTATTAGAGGCTCTTTACAACATCTAGACATCTTGCACATAAAGTAGGATGTTCTTCTGACTTTCCAACTGTTTCACTATATACCCAGCATCTTTCACATTTTTCTCCTTCTGCTTGAGAAACAAGAACAGCCAATTCTTTTATTTCTTCTCCTTTGTATGCGTTTTCAGGTGCATTTTCAAGTCCTTCAATCAATTCTACCTTAGAAACTATAAATACTGTTTCTAAATAATTTCTTATCTCGTTTAAGAAATTATAGGTTTCACCCTCTGCAAATATTTGGACTTTAGCATTTAATGAATGTCCAATTATTTTATTAACTCTTGCAATTTCTAATGCCTTTAAAACTTCTCCTCTTATTCTTTGAACATTGTCCCATCTATTTTCTAGTTCTTTATCAACATATTTTTCGATAATTTCTGGCCAATCTGCAAGATGGACGCTTTCATAATTATTATTTTTTGTTTTTGGCATATACTTCCATATTTCATCTGCTGTGAAGGATAAAACAGGAGCAATCATCTTTACTAAAGCATCTAATATCGTCCATAGAACGGTTTGTGCAGCTCTTCTTTCCTTAGAATCAGGTCTTTCTGTATATAGTCTATCTTTAATTATGTCTAAATAGAAATTGCTCATGTCAACAACACAGAAATTATGGATATCATGATATAAGATATGGAACTCATAATTTTCATAGGCATCTGTAACATCCTTAATTAAATGTTGTAATTTTAAAAGAGCCCATTTATCAAGTTCATTCATTTCTTCATAGGCAACCATATCTGTATCTGGATTAAAATCATAAAGATTTCCAAGAAGGAATCTTGCAGTATTTCTTATTTTTCTATATACTTCAGAAAGCTGCTTTAGAATATCCTTTGACATTCTAACATCGCTCTTATAATCTGCTGAAGATACCCAAAGCCTTAATACATCTGCACCATATTCCTTTATAACATCAAGTGGATCAATTCCATTTCCTAAGGATTTTGACATCTTTCTTCCTTCACCATCAACAACCATACCGTGAGTTATAACCATCTTATATGGTGCTTTTTCTCTTGTAGCAACCGATGTTAAAAGTGAGGATTGGAACCATCCTCTATATTGGTCGTTTCCTTCTATATAAAGGTCAGCAGGCCAGCTTAGCTCATCCCTTGTCTCTAATACACCCACATGGCTTGAGCCTGAATCAAACCAAACGTCCATAATATCGGTTTCTTTTCTGAATCTATCTGAACCACATCCACACTTTGTTCCCTCTGGTAGAAGATCCTTTGCTTCTAATTCAAACCAAGCATTTGATCCTTTTTGTCTAAAGATCTCTGCAACATGATAAATAATATTTTTATCGACTAATTCCTTACCGCAGTCTTCACAATAGAATATCGGAATTGGAACACCCCATGTTCTTTGTCTTGAAATACACCAATCTCCGCGTTCAGCCACCATGCTTTCAATTCTATCTTCTCCCCACTCTGGAATCCATTTAACTTCCTTTATGGCTTCTATTGCTGCCTTTCTGAAGCCTTCTATTGAAGCAAACCACTGTTCTGTTGCTCTAAATATAATTGGGTTTTTACATCTCCAGCAATGTGGATAGGAGTGGGTTATTTTTTCTTCTGCAAGAAGCATATTGCTTTCTCTTAAATCCTGTAAAATAGCCTTATTACCTTCCTTATATGTCAATCCAGCATATTTTCCTGCAAGCTCAGTAAATCTTCCCTTACCATCAACAGGGTTTAAAACATCTAAGCCATACTTTTGTCCTATATAAAAGTCCTCTTCACCATGTCCTGGTGCCGTATGAACACAGCCAGTTCCTGAGTCTAATGTAACATGTTCACCAACGATTATTAGTGACTCCCTATCAAAGAAGGGATGATGACATACCTGCCCGTCAAGCTCATAACCCTTAAAGGTCGCTAAAATTTCTTCTCCTTCAAGTTTTGCAGCCTTTTTAACATTTTCAAGAAGTTCCTTAGCAACTATATAAACCTCTTCATCGAATTTAGCAAGAACATAATCAAAATCTGGGCCTAAACAAATAGCAAGGTTAGCAGGCAATGTCCAAGTTGTAGTCGTCCATATTACATAATAAATATTATTAAGGTTAACACCAAGATCCTTAAATAGCCCCTTATCATCTAATAATCTAAATTTAACATAAATTGAATTTGATGTTTCATCATCATATTCAATTTCTGCCTCTGCAAGGGCAGTTTCACAGGATGGACACCAGTAAACAGGTTTTAATCCCTTATAGATGTATCCCTTCTGGGCCATGTCTCCAAAAATTTCTATTTGCTTTGCCTCAAATTCTGGTGATAATGTGAGATAAGGATTCTCCCAATCTCCTATAACGCCTAAACGTTTAAATTGTTCCTTTTGTCTTTCTACCTGCTCAAGGGCATAATCCCTACACATATTTCTAAACTCAATGGTTGACACATCATGGACCTTTATACCCAGTTTCTTTAATGCTTGAAGTTCAATCGGAAGACCATGAGTATCCCATCCAGGAACATAAGGTGCATAAAAACCCCTCATAGTCTTATATTTGTTAATCATGTCTTTTAATATTTTGTTTAGTGTATGTCCTAAATGTATATCACCGTTAGCATAAGGTGGGCCATCATGAAGAATAAATGGTGTTTTCCCTTTATTTTTTTGGAGAGCTTTTTTATAAATATCAATATCTTCCCATTCCTTTAATATGTTAGGTTCTTTTTGCGGTAAATTTGCCCTCATAGCAAACTCGGTTTGTGGTAAATTAAGCGTTTTGCTATAATCCATGCTAAAACCTCCTTCTGCATATTTTTTCCAAAATAAAAAGCAGACCTCACCATGGGGCGAAGTCTGCTCGCGGTACCACCCAAATTTATAACTTAATTAAGATAACGGCTATGCCGGCACAGCTTACTAATATTCAGCCTGCTACTCAAGGGTGATTTTCAATAGCCGGTAGTTTATGGGCTTTCACCTTCCCCCACTCTCTGTAAAACCCCACGCTATCTACTCGTCCCTATCATCGTATTAGCTTATTAAATTTATTCATAAATATACTACATTATGTAATTGATGTCAATATAATTAATCATTCAAACTTTTCAATTGTTTCAAGTTGTGCCTGTAAAAGTCCTTTGAATCTAGATTTAAACATATTAAATTCTTGTTTTAGCATTTCATATTCTTTATTTATCTCTAACACCCTTTGTTGAGCTTCGGAAATAATTTGACTTGCTTTATTTTGAGCATCCTTAATAAGTTCCTCAGACTTTTCCTTTGCATTATTTAATATCATTTCAGCCTCTTTCTTTGAGTTTTCCTTTGCCTGTTCTGCTGCGGATTGAGCTAAAACAAGGGTATTTTGTAAAGTTGATTCTATATTTGCATAGTGTTCGATTTTTTCGTTCAATGTGCTTATTTTCTCCTTTAAATTCAAGTTTTCTTTATAAATTTTCTCATACTCCTCAACTATTTGATCTAAAAATTCATCAACCTCATCTGCATCATATCCCCTAAAGGCCTTTTTAAATTCTTTATTAGCAATATCATTAGGTGTTATTGTCATATCAAACCCTCCTAAATTATTTTCTTTGCACTAAATATAAATCTACCATTACGCGTTGTTCCAAGACATTCTCCAAGTTGATATCTGCCATAACCTTTTATGGATAGCAGTGAATTTTGCTCGACTTTTTTATCAACTTCCTTTGTTATTTTAAAATTCAATTTAACTTTTTCATTTCTTATTAACTCTGATGCTCTATTTCTTGATACACCTATTAATTCCGCTACAACTGCATCAAGTCTTAATGAGGCAATATTTATATTTAGCTCCTTAAATTTTAATTGTTTTTCACGGGCTTCTTCTAAGGGGATTTTCTTTACTTTTACACCTGTATGCTTGATTTGTGTTAAATTCATTACAATATAATCGCTTAATTCCTTTAACACATAAACTTCTGCACCATCATCAAAAACATTAATATCTCCTATTTTTTCTCTTTTTATGCCTAATGATAAAACAGCACCCAAATAATCCCTATGTTCTAACTGTTCAAATTTAAAATTCCCTTCTATCTTTAATACATCTATAGGGAAATCTATATCCTCATCCAAGCCAAGCTTAGCTATGGTTCTTTCTAATTTTTCCTCATTAAAAAAAACAGCTTTTACACCTTCATCAAAGCATAATTCCTTTAATGCCGCCTGTTCTTCTGGATTTAAAAAATCCGTAAAAACCGTTTGCCATTTTTTAGCTTGATCTATCTTGTTTAAAAAAGAAAGATAGATATTTTTATCAATAATATAATCTTTAACATTTATTTGATTCATGCCATCACCCTGCCGTTAATCAAAATTAATAAACGTTCCCTTATCAAAATGCTCTCTTAATTCATTTGTTATTTCTACTGACTCTGGAACAACAAGATATACAGATTTTGCAATTTCTTCTATGTCCCCTCCTAAAGCATAGGATCCACCAACGATTATATCTAACATTCTTTGGGCAAGATCACGATCTAAATTAACCATATTTAAAATAACTATTTTCTTCTCCTTAATTGCTTCTATTATATCTATGGTGTCTTCTAATTCTTGAGGTCTTTTTAATAACACTTTAGGAAACATAGTTTTAATGCTATTTATGCTAACTACTTTGTTTATTCCTTCAATTTCCCTATCTTCTTCCTCTTTTATTTCTTCTTCATCTTCTTCTCCCAATCCTAAGACACCCATAACTTTATTAAACGGTTTTAATATCTTATTTGACATAATATCCCTCCCTACATTCTCCTTCCAAAAATTCCAGTTCCAACTCGAACAATATTAGCTCCCTCTTCAATGGCAATATCAAAATCATCTGTCATCCCCATTGACAAGAATTTTATATCGTGATTAGGTAAATTGATTTGTTTTAATCTTTCATATAAAAATCGCATTCTTTTAAAATAATCCCTCGTTTTATTTCTATCATCAGTTACTGGTGGAATCGTCATTATTCCATTTAAAATAATATTTTCAAATTCTGAAACTTTTTTTACAAATTCATCAATTTCTTCTTCATAAATCCCTGATTTACTTAGTTCTTTTCCTATATTAATTTCTATTAAAACCGGCATCTTTTTCCCTATCTTTTTAGCTCTTTTGTCTATTTCTTGAGCAAGTTCTATACTGTCTAAAGATTGAATAAGAGCTACTTTATCTATTATATATTTTACTTTATTTCGTTGTAAATGGCCTATAAAATGCCATGTAACATCAGGAATCATTTCATACTTTTGTAGTAGTTCCTGTGCTCTACTTTCTCCAAAAATCATCAATCCATGTTCTTTAGCCTCTAAAATTTTTTCTACAGGATGCATTTTGCTAACGGCTACTAATATGATTTCATCTCTTTTTTTACCAATTTTATTTGCTGCTTCATCGATTTTACTAAATACTGCTTTAATATTTTCAGCGATTTCCATTAAATCACCCCTTATTTCTGGTGAATTCAATCCTATGATATAATTCTACATATAAATAAAAAATCCTCTATTTTTCTTTTATATAATTTTAATATTAATTTTTTGAAAACTCAAGCATTTTGCGATAAAGTATATAGGAAAACGAAGGAGATTGTAGAAGAATTGAGGAAAAGAGAACCTTTTGTTTTTAAAAGGTTATAGAAGCTATTAAATATTTTATATTCTATTTAACAAGATTTGTATTATACAACAGCTAATGTTATTATATAAATAGATAAATCTTAAATGCGGTTGGGAGGTTTTATAATGTTTCTGATAAATGTGGAGACCTTTTTAAAAAAGGTTTACCACAAAGAGGATGAATCTTTTACCTAGGGCCGAACCAAGAAATCAAGAAAATAGTAAAGGAGTTGATATAATGGAAATCGGCAATATTTCAAAGGTAAAAGAGGACGTAATAATAAAAACAACTAATACAAAGGATAAGAAAAATCCAAATAAAAATCAAGGATGTATAAAAATGAACGATTATTTTGCATTTTAAATAAGTCCCCAAATGGGGACTTTTAATTTATATTTCAAGTTTTAAACTATTAGTTGGACATTCTTTTATACATTCAAGGCACCTAGAACATTTAAAATCTAATGATGGCTCCTTTTTATTTTCCTTATATAAACTATATTCGTTATTTAACGAAGCTATATAACAAACATTATCGCATTTCCCACATTTTTTGCAACTATCTTTATCTCTTTTTATCTTAAATAAACTATATTTGTTTAAAATTCCATTGATCAGAGCAATTGGACATCCTGCCTTATAGTACATATATAGCTGTTTGCTTTTATCGTCTTTTTTACTAAACAAAATTTCCATAATAAACCCTATTGGACAAATCCATCTGCAGAAGGCTTTTCCCACAAATATTCCAGTTATAATGCCAGCAAGAAGAATCCATATAAGACTAATATTCAATACAAATAAAAAAACATACACTATTAAACCAATTATTCCTTGAATAATAAACCTATTTTTAATTATTTTTTTCATTATACCCCTCCTTTATACCTATATAGGGTATTATAGCAACTTAATACAAAAAATAAAAGCCCTTTTTTAGGGCTTTTATAATATAATGCAAATTAAACCTCCATTACCTTCATTAATTATTTTCTGAAGTGTTCTTTGGAGCTTTTCTTGAACATCTTCGGGCATCTTGTATAGCTTGTTTTGTAATCCTTCCTTTACAAGCTCTTCTAAGGTCTTTCCAAACATGTTGGCCTGCCAAATCTTCTGAGGATTATTTTCAAATTCTTCGAGCAATGATCTTAATAGTTCTTCGCTTTGCTTTTCTGTTCCAACGATTGGAGAAACTTCAGTTTCAACATCTACTTTTATTATGTGTAACGAAGGTGCGCTTGCACGCAGTTTCACTCCAAACTTATTACCTTGTCTTACAATTTCTGGTTCCTCAAGTTTCATTTCATCTATTTGTGGTGGAACCATACCATATCCGGTTTCCTTAACTTCCTTTAATGCCGATTCGATTCTATCATACTCTCTCTTTGCAACTGTAAGGTCCTTCATTAAATTGAGAAGATCAAATTCACCTGAGATATTAAAGCCTGATATCTCTCCAAGAATTCTATAGAAAAGTCCATCCTTTACCTTCATAGTAATGGTAGCACTACCTTCACCTAGTTTCATTTCATCCAAATTAACGTCTCCTATAAACTCATATTCCTTATATGAATTTATAATAGGCTTAATATCTCTAATCTTTGCAAGATCCTTAATGGAATTTTTTACTGCAAGAATAAAATTCTTCTTTAGCCAATGTTCATTATCTAAATGCTCTACCCAATCCGGAAGTTTTATTCCAATTTCTTTAATTGGGAATTCATGTAGAACCTTTTCAAATATATTATTTACGTCTTCTATCCTTAAGTTAGCAGCATCAGCTATATATACAGGAACTTTATATTTTTCCTCGAGATTTTTCCTTAAATTTATCGTTTCTGGATTATATGGATGTGTAGTATTCAATACTATAATAAAAGGTTTATTAAGACCTTGTAATTCCTTAATTACCCTTTCCTCTGCCTCAACATAATTTTCCCTTGGTATCTCTGTTATACTGCCATCGGTTGTTACAACTACACCTATTGTCGAGTGTTCATTTATAACTTTCCTTGTTCCAATCTCAGCAGCTTCTGTAAAGGGTATTTCCTCTTCAAACCATGGAGTTTTAACCATTCTTATCTGATCATTTTCTAAATGTCCTGTAGCACCGTGAACCATATAGCCAACGCAGTCTACCATCTTTACCCTCATCTTTGCATTGTCGTTTAATTCAATTTCAACTGCTTCATCACTTGGAACAAATTTAGGTTCTACAGTTGTAATAATTTTTCCTGAACCACTTTGCGGTAAGGAATCCTTAGCTCTTTCCTTTTTATGCATATTGCTTATGTTTGGTAAAACCAAAAGCTCCATAAACCTTCTTATAAATGTAGATTTACCTGTTCTCACCGGCCCTACTACGCCAACATAGATATCGCCTTGTGTTCTTTCAGCAATATCTTTATATATATTGAATTCCTCCACAGTTCTACCTCCTAACACATTTTATCTAATTCATATATATTTAACATCATAATTATTTAGAACTAAAATGTGGAGGAATCTTTAAAAAATAATGTATCCTAAAATTCCACCAATAATCGTTAAAATTATTGGATCTATCTTATATTTTAGAGACACAACAAAGGCTAAAATAAATATAAAAAAAGTTCTAGTATCAAAGACTGACTCATTAAAGATTAAAATAGCAGCTGCTAATATCAAGCCAATTACTGTAGGTCTAAGATTTGAGAATATTGATTCAAAAAATTTCGCTTTATTAACCTTCAAAACCAATTTCGTTAGGATTATCATGATGATTATCGACGGCATTGAAACTCCTAAT
This sequence comes from Caloramator sp., assembly GCA_026416875.1. Classification (GTDB taxonomy): domain Bacteria; phylum Bacillota; class Clostridia; order Clostridiales; family Caloramatoraceae; genus Caloramator. Next base: position 50,586 of record JAOAEI010000002.1, on the reverse strand, counting down.
GTGCTAAATAAAGCTCCAGAAATTCCTGCTAATTTATAACCCACATAGGTTGCACAGTTAATTGCTATGGGGCCTGGAGTAACCTGGGAAATAGCAACAATATCTATAAATTCTTTATGGGATAACCAATTATTTTGATTTACAACATTTAATTGTATCAAAGGCAGCATTGCGTATCCCCCACCAAAGCTAAACATCCCTATCTTAAAAAAAGTGAAGAATAACTTTAAAATCATATATTATTGCTCCTTTTTAAATATCTTAATACACCAACAATAATAGATAATAAAATAATATATATAGGTGTTATTTTAAAAATCCATATTGCTATTGCAACTAACAAAACAAATATAATGCTTATTTTATTTATTCTAGCACTCTTTCCTAGTCGAAAAACCGACGCGAAAATCATTCCTGCTACAACAGGCCTTATTCCTAAAAAAATTTTTTCTATTACAGGGCTATTTTTTATTCCAGTAAATACAGCTGCAATTAAAACTATTACAATAAAAGAAGGCAAAACCGAACCTAAGCAGCTAAATATAACTCCCTTTATTCCCATTAATTTATATCCAACAAAAACTGCCGTATTTATAGCTATTGGTCCTGGTGAAGCCTGAGCAACAGCTACTAAATCCAAAAATTCTTCTTTCTTTATCCATTCTCTTTTATCTACTACCTCCCTTTCAATAAGGGGGAGCATAGCGTATCCCCCTCCAAGGGTAAAGGCACCAATTTTAAAAAACGTAATAAACAAATCTATTGCATTCATTTTATCACCTTACAAAATACGCTGAATATTGTATTTCGTCCTTTTTGTCTCTTTGCATAAGCTCAGTAACAGCTTCCTTAGCATCTTTACCATTAAAAAGAATGTTATAAAGCTTTTCTGTTATTGGCATTTCGATACCTATTTTTCTAGATAATTCATATGTAGATTTAGTCGTATTGACCCCTTCAACAACCATTTTTATTTCACTTAAGGCTTCCTCAACTTTTTTACCCTTCCCAATCAAAATCCCTGCTCTTCTATTTCTTGAATGCATGCTTGTGCAGGTTACAATTAAATCGCCTATGCCACTTAATCCTGCAAAAGTCATCGGATTAGCCCCAAGGGCTGTGCCAAGCCTTGCAATTTCAGCTATACCTCTTGTCATTAAGGCTGCCTTTGTATTATCGCCAAATCCTAAGCCATCTGATATGCCAGCAGCAAGGGCTATTATATTTTTAACTGCGCCTCCTATTTCAACGCCAATAATATCGGTATTAGTGTATACTCTAAAATTAGGAGTCATAAAAATATCTTGAACTTTTAAAGCTATGTCTTCATCTTTTGATGCAGAAACTATTGCTGTTGGAATATCCCTTGAAACTTCCTCAGCATGGGAAGGGCCTGAAAGAACAGCAATTTTATTATTAGGAAAAAATTCTTCTATTATTTCTGACATTCTTTTAAAGGTCTTATCTTCTATTCCCTTTGTTAAGCTTACAAAAATATGATTTTCACTAACAAAATCCTTAATTTTTAAGCAAAGATCACGAACTGCATGGGAGGGAACCGCAATTACAATTACATCGGAATTCTTAATAGTTTCTTCTAAACTAAAACCTATATTTACATTTTCTGGGACAGCAACACCTGGCAAATATCTAGGGTTTTGTCTTTTATATTTCATTTCTTCTAATACTGTAACATTGCGGTCCCAAACAAAGACATTGTAAGCCTTTTTTGATAACAAAACTGCAATTGCTGTTCCCCAGCTACCCCCACCTAAAATAGCTATTTTCATTTTAATCCTCCTTTTTGGATTTATATACAAGCCTTATGGGTGTCCCTTCAAATCCAAAATGTTGCCTTATTTGATTTTCAAGATATCTATCGTAAGAGAAGTGAACAATTTCTTCGTCATTTACAAATATAGCAAATGTAGGTGGTTTAGTTGAAACTTGTGTAGCATAATAAATCTTTAAGGCTTTACCCTTTTCAACTGGTGGTTGTCTTAACATAACTGCCTCGCTTATAACTTCGTTTAATACACCTGTTTTTACTCTCATAGCATTTTGATCTGCAACAAATTTTATAAGCTCTATTAATTTAGTAACCCTTTGGCCAGTTTTAGCTGATATATATATTATTGGTGCATAAGTCATAAAGGATAATGCTGTTCTAATACGATTATTATATTCATTCATAGTCTTATCATCTTTCTCTATTAAATCCCATTTATTCACAACTATGACTATACCCTTTCCAGCTTCATGAGCTATTCCTGCAATTTTCTCATCCTGTTCTGTAACCCCTTCAGTTGCATCAATCATAATAAGACAAACATCAGCTCTATCTATAGCAGCAAGGGAACGAATTACACTATATTTTTCTATTTCTTCTTTTATTTTGCTTTTACGTCTAATTCCTGCTGTATCAATAAACAAAAATTTCTCACCGTTTATTTCTACCAAACTATCAATGGCATCCCTTGTGGTGCCTGGTATGTCACTTACTATGGCTCTTTCTTCTCCTGTTAATCTATTTAGCAAGGACGATTTGCCAACATTAGGTTTACCAACTATTGCAACCTTTATCAACGGTTCCTCTTCATCAGTAGCTTCTTTATCTTTGAAAAATTTAACTATCTCATCAAGCATATCTCCAAGGCCTAAGCTTAAAGCTGCTGAAATTGTAATTGGTTCCCCCAAACCTAATGAATAAAACTCAAATTTATTGTCCTCTAACTTTAAATTATCGATTTTATTAACCACTAGAACTACCGGTTTATTAACCCTTCGCAACATCTCTGCAACTTCAATATCAGTAGCAGTCAAGCCTTCTTTGCCATCCACCATGAACAATATTACGTCTGCAGTTTCAATTGCTATCTGAGCCTGTCTTTTCATTTGTTTTAGTATAATATCTTCACTTTCAGGTTCAATACCTCCAGTATCTACAAGGGTAAACTTATAATTTAACCATTCAACCTCAGCATAGATCCTATCCCTAGTTACCCCTGGAGTATCCTCAACTATTGATATCCTTTTTCCAACCAACTTATTAAAGAGAGTAGATTTTCCTACATTTGGTCTGCCAACAATTGCAACAATCGGTTTTGCCATTATATCACCTCACCTTTTATTTTTTCTAATAGATCTTCTCCAGTATATTTTACTTTAATTGCCTTTACATTTAACTCCTTTTCCAAATCCGACAAGCTAATATCATCTAAAAATATATCCTCATCAGCCTTTAGCATATTGTTTGGAATTACAATATAATCCTCTTTTATTAAATTTTTTAATTGCTTAATGATATCTTTGCCTGTTAAAAGACCTGCTACAGTTATCATTTCTCCAAAAAATTCATTATAGACTTTATAAACTTTTATATTTAAATTAAAGCGTTCAGCAATAAGTTTTGATATATTATCCAAATACCTAAAAAAAGATTCTCCCGTTATAAAGGCAAGTCTTTTACCTTTTCCGTCAAAATTTAATGCTTTTAAATCCTCCATAATATTTCTCTCAAAAAATCTAATCATACCAATACCATCTTCCAGCTGTTCAAAATCCCCATAATGTTCATACTCAGGTAATTCTACACCCGCCATAACATAAAATTCATCAGCAAGTCGTGCAAATGGTGTTCCTAGCTCCCTTTGATATTTTTCTTGTAATGGTTTTAAATATTCTATAAGTTCTAAAGATTTTCTCGCATCATATCCCTCTATATTATATAAATTCTCTCGATATTTTGTAATTCCAACAGGAACAATTGCAACATTTTGAACGTTAGGATACAACCTTTTTAAATCTTCAAGGGTGTTTATAAGTTCTTCTTTATCATTTATTCCGTAACACAACACAATTTGACAATTTATACTAATACCACCCTCTGCTAACTTTTTTAGCTGCCTATTGATTTCTGCAGCTCTTTTATTATTTAACATTTTTACTCTTAATGTTGGATTAGTTGTATGGACAGATACATTAATAGGACTTATTCTGTATTTTATTATTCTGTCTAACTCTTCATCCTTTAGGTTGGTAAGTGTTATAAAGTTCCCCTGAAGAAATGAGAGCATAGAATCGTCATCTTTAAAATATAATGTCTCCCTCAAGTTAGGCGGTAGTTGATCTATAAAGCAGAATATACACTTATTATGACATCTTTTCGGATGCTCAAGGGCTGGATCTATAATTTCTAGCCCCAAATCTTCATCATAATCCTTTTCTATTTCAATCTCCCATTCTTCACCATAATTTTTCTTTATTACCAAGTTTAAAAAATCATCTGCAATTAGAAACTTATACTCTAAAATGTCCTTTACTTTGACTCCGTTTATTTTTAGCAGAATATCCCCTGCTTCTATACCAACTTCCTGTGCAATAGAATTGAAGGTTACATCTTTTATAACAAGTCCTTCTTTTTTCAATCTTAACACCTCAACTTTAATTTCCATAAATTTAATATTAACACTTAAAAAAAATATAATCAAGAAAAATACTAACTCCGGATACCCGAAGTTAGTAAACTCATAAAGGCAATGTAATTTTAAAAGTAGTTCCTTCACCTACTTTACTTTCAACATCAATTTTACCCTGCATAAGGTTTACAACATGCTTAACTATTGCAAGTCCAAGTCCAGTTCCTCCTAAACTTCTTGACCTTGCTTTATCTACCCTATAAAAGCGTTCAAAAAGTCTTGGCAAATGTTCTTTTGGAATACCAATACCATTGTCTATTATAGAAATTATTACTTGATTTTTGATTTTCTCTAATTTTATTTTTACTTTTCCTCCTTCGTTAGTATACTTAATTGCATTGTCTAAAAGATTTATCAACATCTGTTTAAACTTATCTCTATCTCCATAAACATAAACATCATAGCAATTAGTTTCCAAAGAAATTTCTATATTTTTACTTTCTGCTAAGGGCTTCATTATATATTGTATTTCTTCAAGAATTTCTAAAACATTTAGTTTCTCAAAATTAAGGGCATATTCTTTATTTTCTAATTCCGATAAAATTAAAATATCATTAATCAACCTTGTTAGTCTTTCTGCCTCAATATTAATTATATCTAAAAACTTTTTTCTAACATTTTCATCTTCTACATCCTTTAAGGTTTCAGCAAATCCTTTTATCGATGTTAGAGGGGTTTTTAACTCATGGGATACATTAGCTACAAATTCAGAACGCATATTTTCAAGCATTTTCATTTTGGAAATATCCTGAATAACCATAAGGGTTCCAACACTTTCGTTATTCTTTTCATTAATTATCTTTGTTATCTTTATTTTTAAATATTTTATATCAGGATATGGAATTTTAATCTCAATCTCGTCTTCGGTATTTTGTTTGATCAATTCCTCTAATTCAAGGTTTCTTATAACTTCAATGAAATGTTTTCCTGTCACATCTTCCTTAATATCAAACATTTTTTTAGCGGCAGGATTGATTAAAATAATTTTCTCATTATTATCAAGGGCAATAACCCCATCATCCATGCTTTTTAATATAGATATTAGCTTGTTCTTTTTATCCTCCAAATCCAATATAGTCTCCTGCAATCTTGCAGCCATAATATTAAAGGAATGACCTAATTGTCCTATTTCATCCTTAGTTTTTATTTTTATCCTCTTATCATAATCCCCCATAGATATTATAGTTGCTATTTTTGTCAAGTCTCTTATAGGTTCAATAAATTTACCTAAAAAAACCCACGCCAATGAACTTGCTAGAATAAGAGCCATTATTATTGTTACAAATAAGAAATAAATGATATTTTTTTGAATTTGTTTAATTAAATCAAATTTCATAGCCAGTCTCATGATATATATTTGACCATTATAATTAAAACGCTTCGCATAATAAAAAAGCATTTGATTTACCGTCGAACTTTTTCTAAAACTTATTCCTTTGCCATGATATATTGCTTCTAAAAACTCTTTTCTATCCTTATGATTTTCCATTTTTGAACTTTCAACATCAGAGTCTCCCACTACTACACCATCATCCTTTATTATTGTAACTCTTTTATTAATAGACTCCTTAATTTTTTTAGCTATTTCATCAAAATCATTGAAATTAGAATAATTAATAAAATCTATTGCTATATTTGCTTGATAATCCAATTCATTAGCTACTGTATTGATTAGTAGGTTCTTTGTGTAATAGTAAAACAAAAAACTTATTAAAACTATAGTAGCAATTAAAACAGTCATTGTAAAAATTAATAGTTTCTTCCTCATCTAATCACCTATTCTTTAAATTTATATCCTATGCCTCTTACAGTTTCTATATATCTTGGATTTTTATCATCATCTTCAATTTTCTGCCTTAAATGTCTTACATGAACATCAACCGTTCTAGTCTCTCCATAATATTCATATCCCCATACTTTATCTAGCAAAAAGTCTCTTGTTAATACCTTCCCCTTGTTTAAAATCAAAAGTTTCAAAAGCTCAAATTCCTTTAACGTAAGATCTATTTTTTTACCATCCTTTAAAACCTCGTGTTTATCAAAGTCCAATTTTAAATCGTGTATTTGGACAACATTTTTCTTTTCTTCTTTTATATTTCGTCTTAATACAACCTTAACTCGAGCCAATAATTCTCTTACTGAAAACGGTTTTGTAATGTAATCATCCGCTCCAAGCTCTAACCCTAATATTTTATCAAACTCTTCACTTTTTGCCGTAAGCATTATAATTGGTATATTTGATATTATTTCATTCTTTTTTATTTCTTTACAAACATCAAATCCATCCATTTCAGGTAGCATTACATCAAGCAAAATCAAGTCCGGTTTTTTTTCAACAGCTAATTTAAGTCCTTCCCTACCATTTAAAGCATAAAACACCTTATAACCATTAGTTTCCAAATTATACTTTAACAATTCTATTATGTGCAGCTCATCATCAATTAAAAGTATTTTTTCTCCTGCCATAATATCACTCCTTTATTTGTATAATATTTATTTGTCTACCAGTATTTGCTCCATCTCTTCTGTAGGAATAAAAATCATGATTACATTGTGTGCATATAAAACTTTCATGAATATTTTCCTCCAAAACCCCTGACTCAATAAGCTGTTTTTTATTTTCTTCCTTTAAATCAATATAAAATTTTTCGTTGCTCATTTTTAAAAGAAAAAATTCACCTAATTCTTGCTGAACTTCATAACAACATACCCCTATGGATGGTCCTATAGCAGCAATTATATTACTCGGACTACTACCAAAATAATCTGACATTTTTTTTACAACCTTCGATGCTATCTTAAGAGCAGTTCCTCTCCATCCAGCATGAACTGCTGCTACTATTTTTTTTTCTTTATCTGCTAAAAATATTGGAACACAGTCGGTAGTAAAAATTACAATTGGTATATTTGTTTCTTTAGTGATAATTGCATCTGCTTCAGTCCCACGAATTTTTTTTATATCTACCTTATCAATAGCAATAATTTCATCACCGTGAATCTGCTTAGAAAATACTAAATTATCTACTCTAAAGTTCAATTTTGCAAGTTTTTCATAAGTAGTCTCAGGAATCTCAAAATTATTACGAATAAAATTATATTCTTTAAAATCGATGCCAAAATACCTATTTGAAAAAAGATGATTAACAAATCCCAAATTCCTTAAACTTATCGATTCAATTCCTTCATTAGAATTAATAAACATACTAACACCACCATAAATTTCTGATAAATATTATACCATAAAAAATAAAAGGATTCAGCATCAAGCTAATCCTTATTTTCACTTAAGAGTTTTTGTAATTCTTCTAAAAAAGTATTGATATCTTTAAATTGCCTATACACTGAAGCAAATCTTACATAAGCTACATCATCTAAATCTTTTAATTTTTTCATAACAAGTTCTCCAATTAAACTACTTTCTATTTCTTGTCGCATAGTATTGTAAACTTGTTTTTCAATTTCATTTACAAGTTCTTCTATCTTTCCAATAGATATAGGTCTTTTTTCACAAGATTTTAAAACCCCTATAAGTATTTTTCTTTTATCAAAGGGTTCTCTTCTTCCATCTTTTTTTATAACATAAACGGGAATATCTTCTACCTTCTCATAGGTAGTAAATCTTCTATTACAGTTTAAACATTCTCTTCTTCTTCTAATTGATGTATTATCTTCTGTAGGCCTAGAATCTAAAACCTTTGTCTCGATATGATTACAGAAAGGACACTTCATTTTCTTCATCTCCGTAGTATATTTTTATTGATAAATTATAACATCATTTTTATACGTTGTCTATTCTTCGTTATTCTCCTTTAAAAGATCAATTAACACTACATCTATTCCTATAGTCTTTACATTTTCCCAACTTATTAATATTTCATCCCTTTTTTTAAATAAGGATAAAAAGGTATTTTCTGGTGGAATTACAATATACTCAATTCTTTCTAAATTATCGTCAAATATCAAATCATTTATAAATCCTAACCTTTTACCTTTGTTAATATCGATAACCTCCATCTGTCTCAATTCAGATAAAGTCACATATAAATTTTCTAAATTATCCTTCATAACTTCACCTCCTAAAAAATTATATGACATAAACAAAAAAAATATGGGTGTAATTTAAAAGCACCCATATTTAAATAAATTTTCTTAGATGATTCAAAGCTGATTTCTCTAGTCTTGAAACTTGAGCCTGAGATATTCCAATCTCTTCAGCAACCTCCATTTGTGTCTTTCCTTCAAAAAATCTCATCATTAAAATCATCTTTTCTCTTTTATTTAATTTTTTAAGAGCTTGCCTTATTGCTATATTTTCTATCCATGAATCATCATCATTCTTAGTATCGCTAATCTGATCCATAACATAAATTGCATCTCCTGCATCATGATATATAGGTTCAAATAAAGAAACCGGATCTTGAATGGCATCAAGTGCAAAAACAACCTCTTCACGTGGGACATTTAACTCCTTAGCTATTTCAGAAATAGTAGGCTCTTTATTATTAGTTGAAACAAGTTTATCCCTAACTTGTAAAGCCTTATAGGCAATATCCCTTAATGATCTACTAACTCTAATAGAGTTGTTATCCCTTAAATATCTTCTTATTTCCCCTACAACCATTGGAACAGCATAAGTTGAAAATTTTACATTTTGATCTATATCGAAGTTATCTATTGCCTTAATAAGTCCAATACATCCTACCTGGAACAAATCATCTACATTTTCTCCCCTATTATTAAATCTTTGTATGACACTTAAAACCAATCTTAAATTACCTTTGATAAACTTTTCCCTTGCTTCCTTATCTCCTTGTTTCATTTTAATCAGCAGTTCCTTCATCTCATCATTTGTTAGAACTGGTAACTTGGAAGTGTTTACTCCACATATTTCAACTTTGGTGTTTGCCATAACGCTGCTTCAACTCCTTCGGTTATTTTTGTATTATAATTATTCCCGAAGGATATTTTTTTTATTCTTTTCATAAATTTACAAAAAGATTAAAAATCAAACCATTTTAGTTATTTCCTTCTTTAACCTTTTTATTATTCTTTTTTCAAGTCTTGAAATATATGATTGTGAAATACCTAATATGTCTGCAACCTCCTTTTGTGTTTTTTCACCTTCACCCTTCAATCCAAATCTTAGCTCCATTATCTGTCTTTCGCGTTTACTTAATCTATTGATGGCATTCATCAATAGTTGTTTTTCGACTTCGTCCTCTATATAATGATAAATTAAATCATTATCTGTCCCTAAAATATCAGAAAGCAATAATTCATTGCCGTCCCAATCTACGTTTAATGGCTCATCAAAGGAGATTTCACTCCTAACCTTGCTATTTCTTCTTAAATACATTAATATCTCATTCTCTATGCATCTCGATGCATATGTTGCAAGTTTTATTCTTTTTGTAGGTTCAAAGGTATTAACAGCCTTTATTAATCCTATTGTCCCAATTGAAATCAAATCTTCTATTGTAACCCCTGTGTTTTCAAATTTTTTTGCTATATATACTACAAGTCTTAAATTCCTTTCAATCAAAACGTCTTTAACTTTAAAATTACCTTTTTTTAGTTCTTCAATTAGCTTGCTTTCCTCTTCATTTGATAAAGGTGGTGGTAAAACATCCGCCCCCCCAATATAATGAACAAAACTTCTTCTTATAAATCTATTCATTATAAAATCTACAAATTTAATTAAAAAATTTATAATAAAATTTATGATACCCATGACCATTCCCCCTCATTTTATAATTTCTGGAAATGCAAGTGCATCAAAAGTTCCTTCTTGAGATAATGGGAGATAATAAAAACTCATTATAACATCTTCTATAACTTTTAGATGTCCTTCCTTTTTAACTATTAATTTATCGATTTTTATTCCTGTTATTAAGCCGTTACTTATCCCTATCGCATTATAAGGTATTACTCTAATTCTATTTTTTAATTCAGAATTTAGAATATGTTTAACAAATTCATCATAGTTTTTAGAATGATTTAAATTATAGTATAAATCATTTGGCAATAAATCCTTTAAAGCTTTGTAATAAACGACTATAACAGGTTCCCCAGAAAGTGGATCCTTTAAGTTATTGCCTGTATCTATAAGCGCTTTAACATTCTGATGTTTTTTGTCTAAAAAAATTTCCAAATCAACTATAAAATTATTTTCAAAGAAATATGAATCAATATAATCAAAGGCTATTTTAGTAAAAATAATTCCAAGTAAACTTCCAATAATCAGATAAATCTGTGAAATCCTATTTAACAATATTACTCCATTAATATTATTAAGGTCGCCATGTGTCAAATAAAATATAGCCATAATGCTACCGCCTATTAAAAAAGTCTCTAAATAAAATAGCAAGACCAGTTTTATTACTTCACGAAAAGTATAAGGAAGAAATGCAATAACAATCATCAATAAAGAGACTAGAATTTTCATAGATAAATTAAGATATATCCCCATATTGGGCATTAATATAATTAAAACATACAAAGCTCCGATTAATGCACTTAAAAACAGTCTCCAATTTGGCGCCTTGGATCTAACAAGGCGTTTAAGAAGATAAAGAAGAAAATAATTCATAAAAAGATTTTCTAAAAATACTATGTCGATATATAGAATATCCCCCATACTCACCCTCCAAACCTATTTAATATAATTATAAAACCTTCCGTGTTCTCTTTTTGTCATTTTATATTACTATTAATACATATTTTCTCGTCAAATTATTCCTTATTTTGCTATTTTTGGATTATTTCCCAAAATAAATAACGGTATTAACCCTAAAGTTAATACCGTTATTTTAGATACAAAGCCGTTTTTACTTTCTTCTTTGATTTCTAATAAAAGGTGGTAAATCAAGATCCTCATCATTTATATCAATATCTACTTTATTTCTTAAAAACATATTTTCTTGTTTACCTACTGCTACTTCTTTTTCTTTATTCTCTATTCTTAAGTGTTCTTCGAAGCCGGTGGCAATAACTGTTATTCTAATTTCATCTCCCAAAGAATCGTCAATTACTGCACCAAAAATAATATTTGCATCAGGATCTGCAGCTTGTCTTACTTGGTCAGCCGCTTCAGCTACTTCAAACATAGTTAAGTTAGAACCTCCAGTTATATTTAATAATACTCCTGTTGCCCCATTTATTGTTGTTTCTAATAATGGGCTTGATATTGCTTGTTTTGCCGCTTCAATCGCCCTTCCTTCTCCTGATGCTCTACCAATTCCCATATGAGCTAAGCCTTTGTTAAGCATAATAGTTTTTACATCAGCAAAGTCTAAGTTTATTAGTCCAGGAACAGTAATTAAATCTGATATACCCTGAACCCCTTGTCTTAATATATCATCTGCTATCTTAAAAGCCTCAGTCATAGGAGTCTTTTTATCAACCACTTGCAGCAATCTATCATTTGGGATAGTAACTAGTGTATCTACTTTCTCTTTTAATTTCATTATTCCCTTTTCAGCATTAAGCATTCTTTGTCTTCCTTCAAAAAGAAATGGTTTTGTAACAACCCCAACAGTTAAAATTCCTAATTCCTTTGCAACTTCAGCTACTACAGGCGCTGCACCCGTTCCTGTTCCACCACCCATACCAGCAGTTATAAAAATCAAATCAGCACCCTTTAATGCCTGAGTTATTTGTTCAATGCTTTCTTCCGCTGCTTTTTGACCAATATCAGGATTTGCTCCAGCTCCTAATCCCTTTGTTAATTTATCTCCTATTTGAATTTTTGTAGTTGCCTTTGAATAATTAAGAGCTTGTCTATCCGTATTAATTGAAATAAACTCTACGCCTCTAAGGCCAAATTCGATCATCCTATTTACTGCGTTATTCCCGCCACCACCTACACCTACTACTTTTATTTGAGCACCAGCATCAACATTGAATTCAAAATCTAGCACATTAATACCCCCTTTGTTTATTAAAAGAAATCAGCAAAAAATTCCTTTATCTTTTCTATCCAACCTGTTTTATTTGCTTCAATCTCTTCTGCTGAAGAAGTCTCTTCATTCTCCTCTATTACTTTATTGATTTTTTTAGGATCAAGCTGAATTGTGCTGTTTTTCTTTTGTTTTAAAACATACATCGCAATCCCCGCCGATGCAGAGTATGTAGGATTAGCTACACCAATATAATTAGGATATCCAAATCTCACTGGCATATCAAAAAATTCTTGAGCATAATCTTGGATACCCTTAATATTAAACAATCCTCCACCTGTAATAACAATACCTGCACCAAGTTGACTTAATAAATTATTTTTCTCTAATTCACTTTTTACTAAGAATAGCATCTCTTGAATACGTGCTTCCATAATTTCAGCTACAGTTAATACTTGAATCTCCTTCTCTCCTTTACCTGCTACATTGCTGATTTTTATTACATCATCACCTTTAACCAACTTAGATGATGCAACTCCATACTGTCTCTTTACTTTTTCAGCATCATTATAGGTAATTTTACATATTAACGATATATCACTAGTAATGTGATTTCCTCCTACTGGAATTAGCTTAGAATAAATTAAAGTTTTATTCCTAAAAACTGAGATATCCATTGTCTCAGCGCCTACATCAATTAGAGCAACTCCAAGTTCTCTTTCATCATCATTTAAAACTATCGATGAAGTTGCTAAAGGTTCTAAAATAATTCCATCTACGCTCAGCCCTGCTTTTTGAACCGTTCTAATTATATTTTGAACATTCGTTATAGATGCTGCTACAAGCTTTGCATCAACCTCTAATCTTACTCCAACCATACCAACTGGATCCCTTATTTCATCATAACCATCTACTATGTATTGTTGAGGTATAATATCTATAATTTCCTTATCTGGTGGAAGAGCAACAACCTTTGCTGCCTGTATTACTCTTAAAACATCTTCTTGGGTTATTTCCTTATCCTCCCTTGAAACAGCTATTACCCCTCTATTATCTATTAATGTTGCATAACCTCCCTTTATATTTACGAAAGCTGACTTAATTTTAATATTCGACATCTGTTCTGCCATTTCTACAGCATTTTTTATAGCTTCAACCGTTGCATCTATATCAACAATAACTCCCTTTTTAACGCCTTTACATTCGGAGGTTCCAACACCAATTACATTAAATTGTTTTTTATTAATTTCAGCGATAACTACGCTTACCTTCGAGGAGCCAATGTCAAGTGATACTACTACATTGTTCATTCATTAATAACCTCCTTGAATTTCGTTTTATGTCTATTTATATAAATTCAACATAAATCCTTAATTTCCTTTTAATTAACTATAAAAAATCACTTAGAAATTTTAATATATTTTGGAATAAGCTTCCTACTATATCCCATAATTTTTAATTTTTTTTCTTTTATAATTTTAACATATAACTGACGAAATTGTAATTCCTTTATTTTACTATCTGGCATAGTCATCGCAAAATAAAGGGCATCAGGATCACCAATAGCTAATATTTCAAAGGGAGGAACAATATATTGATTGTTTATTTTAATAATTGGACCCTCACAAGTAACTTCAGAGGTTGGCATTATCCTCTGTCCATTAACTGAAATAGCTTCAGCACCGGCATTCTTTAAATCGTAAATAACATATAAGATATCAGTATTATGAGTTATATAATCTAGAACATTATCATCAGAAATATCATAATTTCTATTATCGTCAATAATAACTCTAACACCTGGACCCTCCACATCGCTAAAACCCGAAAACAATCGAAGGTCATCTAATTCATTTTTCATAGTTAACAACACATTTTGACTAATTTTACTGCTTTTTTGATATTCTATTAGCTTTTGTTCCATAGATTTAATATCTTTATTTAAGCTGCTAATTTGATTTTTTAGCTGATTTAATTCTAAATTTTTTCTCTGAAACTCTTTATATGTCAAAATTAATGTAGGTCTAAATGGATTTGTTAAAATAAAAGAAGTAAGAATGATTCCACACATCAATCCTAAAGTAAGAAGGAAAAAATCTTTTATATTAAGCTTCATCATTTTTCCTCCTTACATATTTTCCTCCCTTTGCCATATCGATTATTAGCCTTCTTATAATAGCAAAATTGTTAAATAGCCTACTTCCAAATACAAATACAGCTGCAAGATATATAGGAACATTTAACCTATCCCCTAAATAAGCAAGAAGAGATGCTATAATTACATTACCAAAAAATCCTGAAATAAAGATATCTGACTGAAATTTCCCTTCTAATGAAGCCCTTAATCCTCCAAATACTGAATCTAATGCCGCAAGAATAGCAACAGGAACATAAGTCGAATATGCAGCAGGAATATCTATTTTTAAAAACATACCTAGGATAATACCTATTATTAATCCAATTAGTGGTATCAAAATATCACCTACTTCCTTTGAATATACTTATATTCAAGACTTTTATTATACTTTAAAATTTTAATATTATCCGATCGAACTATTTTAATATCGAAGCCCCCAATTTTTTTTAGAATTTCAATAATACTATCTGGCATTTTAAAGGCACCTTCTAATATCGCAGGATCCCCTATAGCTTTAATAATAAAGGGTTGAGTTGGGTCAAATTTGCTATCATTAATCTTTATCGATAAACCTGCCTGCCTTATTTGTGTTCTTCCTACAAACCTCTCGTCGTTGATAGAAATAGCTTCTGCTCCTGCTGAATTTAATTCATTTACTATGTCAATCAAATCTTTATAATAAATCTGAGATGATTGTTTGTTTGATAAATCATTCACAGGTGTAATAGTTATTTCAATACCTGGCCCCTCAACATCTGTTAATCCTGATAATAAACGTAATTGATCAAGTTCCTCTTTCATTTGACTTGCTACTTTGTTAGAGCTTGCAACTGATTTTTCTATTTCATCAATTTTTACTTGAAGTTCTTGTGTTTTTGCTAATAATTCGTCCCTTTGTTTTTTTAGGTCTTCTGTTTCTTTAACAAGATTTTCAAATTGTCTAGTAGTATACTGATATCTTGGGGTTTTTATATATCTAAGTTGATAAGATACCATAAATCCTAAAATAATACATATTAGTCCTATCCAAATCTGAGAAGATCGATTATACATTTTTGATCTCCTTTCATTGTTTTTTAAATACAGCTATTCCACTTGATGTTATTTCAATAATCCCACTTTGATTTTTTAACAACTTATTTTTAATAATAGTTCTAGCATAGCCCAATTTATAATCCAAATTACTACAATCACCAACATTTATTATCAAACTGCCGTTAGTTTTAAACTTTATGTTCTCAAGATCTCTTAAATCCACTGAAATAATTCCTAGTTCTTTAGTATATTCACATACCTTCAAAACTTCCTTTAAAGATATTAATATATTTTTATCCTTAGAAACATATTCGTTGGGTATATACTCCTTAACATTAATGCCTTCTATTACAAATACTTTATCATGTGGAAATGTATCAAGTGCTTGAATCATTCTTCCATTATCATCAATATTAACAAACAAATTATTTAATTTTAGCACTCCTTTAACTTTTTTTTCATCTATCCTAATTACCAATGTAGATGGTAATTTGCGATTTATTGTTACTTTTTCAATATATGGATTGTTCATTATTCTTTCAGCAATTTTCGCTTTTGAAATCAAAAAAATATTTTTTTCTAAAGTATCCGACAAAGCAATTATCTCCTCCGTAGAAACCAAATAATTGCCTACAACATTTATCGTCTTTATATTAAAAAAACTTGATTTCATTATTAAGAAAATAAATATAATTATAAAAAAAATTAAAAAGGAGATCCCTATATATTTTTTGCTATTCTTTTCCATAATTATCATCCTTTTTAATAAGTTCAGATATCAATTTATAAATCTTATCAGCAGCATCTATCTTAGCAATTTTTTTAGCATTTGTCCCCATTTTAGTTAATAAATCTTTATTTTTAGCAAGATTAATAACCTGTTGAGAAAAAACATCGTCTGAAATCTGAGACTCTTTAATAACAACAGCAGCTCCATTTTGTTCAAGTGATAATGCATTATATTCCTGATGATTATTGGCAACATTAGGGGATGGAATAAGTATAGAGGGAATTCCAAGGGCAGTTATTTCAGATAAAATTGTTGCTCCTGCCCTACTAATAATTAAATCACAGGATGTTAATGCATCATCCATATTGTAGGCATAAGGAACAATAATGATTCCTTCTAAATTATTTATTCCCTTTTCTTTTAAATTTCTTATCACCCTTTCATATTCTCTTTCTCCTGTTATGAATATTAACTGTAATTTTTCTTCAATTAATTTTGGTATTAAATTTATTACAAAATCATTTAATCGGCTAGCACCACGACTACCTCCAACAGCTAAAATTGTAGGTTTATCTTTTTTTATCCCCCATTTTTCTTTATTATTTTCACCTATTTTCCTTAATATATTTTCTCGAATAGGATTACCCGTTAAAACAACTTTGCTTTTAGGGAAAACTTTTTCCGATTCTGAAAAAGTAATCGCAATCTTTGATACAAAGTAAGATAATAGTTTGTTTGTTAATCCAGGAATAGCATTTTGCTCATGGATGATCGTAGGAATCCCTTTTAAGCTAGCAGCTAAAACTACAGGGCCACAAACATATCCTCCAGTTCCTATAACGATATCGGGTTTAAATGTATTTATAATCTTATTTGCTTCAAAAAACCCTTTTAATACCTTTGTTATCGAAGTCAAAGTTTTTTTAGAAAATTTCTTGTTCAATCCTTCAACCGTTATAAACTTAATGTCAAATCCCTCATGTGGAATTAATTTTTTCTCCAATCCATTTTCCGTTCCAACAAATAAAATTTTTGAATTTGGGCTTTTTTCTAAAATTTTTTTTGCTATAGCAACTCCAGGGTAAATATGCCCACCTGTTCCTCCTCCTGAAATAAGAACTCGCACTTTTATCACTCCATTCTATAACTCCCTCGAAATATTAAGTAGAATACCTAAAGACAATAAAGTGAATAACAAAGAAGAACCTCCGTAACTAATAAGAGGCAATGTAACCCCTGTTACTGGCATCGAAGAGGAAACAACTAATAAGTTAATACTTGATTGGATTGCAATTAAGCTAGTTATTCCTGCTGCTAAAAGCGTTCCAAATCTATCTTTACAATTTATCGCAATCCTAATTCCTCTCCATATTAAAATAGTAAATAAAAGTATTATTATAAATACTCCAATAAATCCGAATTCCTCACCGATAATAGCAAAGATAAAATCGTTTTGCGCTTCAGGTATATAATAGTTTTTCTGCCTAGATTGTCCAAAACCAACACCAAAAAATCCCCCTGCTCCTAATGCATATAATGATTGAATAGCTTGATAACCATCACCGAGGGGATCTGCCCATGGATTAAGAAAGGCTGTAAACCTTCTCCATCTATAGTCTGCGCTTTTCATAGCAAAAAAAGCACCGACTGCACCCAAAATTAAAATTATACTTAATTGACTAACTTTTGCACCAGCAACAAACAACATAGAAAAAGCTGTTGCCATAACAATTACTGATGTACTCATATTGGGCTCAGCTATTATTAATCCGGCAAAAACTCCAGCAACAATAAGAACTGGCAAGACGCCAAATAAAAAGGACCTAACTTTTTCTCCCTTTCTCGAAAGATTATCCGCTAAATATATAACAAGAATTATCTTAGCAAGCTCCGAGGGCTGAATTCCGAGACTTCCAAATCCTATCCATCTTCTTGCTCCTTTTATTGGAGGTAAAAGTAAAACTACCACAAGCAAAAATATTGTAATGAGCATACCTAATGCTATTAATTTACGATTTTTATATAACCTATAATCGATTTTTGATGTAAAATACATGGCAATAATACCTAAGGACGCCCAAACAGCCTGCTTCCTTAAATGATAAAAACCATCATTATACATTTCCTTGTCTATATACATACTAGCACTAAATACCATATTTATACCTATAGCAAGCAAAATTATAATCACACCAAACAAAACATAATCAAAAGGTTGTTTTTTACTCATACAAACCTCCTAAATGCTAATTGCTAAAAAACCAATCAAACATAATATAGCAGTAAAAATCACAAACCATGCCACTATCTTTGTCTCATGTTCGCCTTTTTGTTCAAAGTGATGATGCAGTGGAGCCATTTTAAATATTCTCTTACCAGTCAATTTAAAAAATAAAACCTGAATAATTACAGATAAAGTTTCAATAACATAAATTCCACCAACTATAACTATAATAAAAGGCATTTTTAATAAAACAGCAAGGGCTGATATTGCTCCTCCTAATGCCAATGAACCAGTATCTCCCATAAATACTTCTGCAGGATATGCATTAAACTTTAAAAACCCAAGTAAACTACCTGCTAAGGCACCACAAAAAATAGATAATTCTTTTTGACCTAAGCCATAAGTAATTACTGAAAAGAATACACAAATAATCAAAGTTACTGATGCCGCCAATCCATCTAAACCATCAGTTAAATTAACTGCATTTGTTGTTCCAACTATAACAAAAACCATAAAAGGAATATACCAAAAACCAAAATCTATAAAATGATTTGTAAATGGAATATGAACTTTACTTCCAATTTGCGGATTTGTAACAGCATAAAACGATAGGATTAAAGCTAATAAAATTTGCCCTAAAAGTTTTTGATAAGCCCTAAGTCCTAAATTTCTTTTTTTAATAATTTTAATACTATCATCAAGTAGTCCGATAAATCCATATCCAACCGTAGTTAAAAGGGCAATGAGCAAAGCGCCCGATAATTTATTTGATATAGCAAAAACTGTTATAATTAAACTTAAAATAAATATAATTCCACCCATTGTGGGAGTTCCAGCTTTTTTAAGGTGGCTTTTGGGGCCTTCCTCCCTTATACTTTGACCAAATTTAAATTTTCTTAAGGCAGGTATAATAACAGGACCTAAAAGAAGTGAAATTATAAATGATATTATCGTAGCCAGTATCGTTATCTGCATTTCTTTCCCCTCTTCCTTTTAAATCTTTAGTTATATTTCTTGTAATAATTCATTTACTATCTCCTTTTCATCAAAATGAATAGTTTTATCCTTTAATATTTGATATGTCTCATGACCTTTTCCGGCTATTACAATAACATCATCCTTCTTTGCATTCATCAATGCATATTTTATTGCTTCTTTTCTATCAACTATTACTGTATATGGGCATCCTGTTTCTTTAACACCAGGAATAATATCTTGTATTATTGCCTCAGGATCTTCATTTCTGGGATTATCTGAAGTAATTATACAATAATCCGCAAAGCTTCCTGCTGCTTTTCCCATTAAAGGTCTTTTTGTTCTGTCTCTATCTCCACCAGCCCCAAATAAAATTATTAGTCTTCCCTTTGTATATTCCCTTGAGGCTTTCAAAATATTTTCTATTCCATCTGGCGTATGTGCATAGTCGATTATGACTGTAAATCCATATTTTGTCTTAATCCTTTCACTTCTACCTGGAACTGATTTTAAATCCTCTAAACCTTTTTTGATAATATTTATATCTATTCCTAAGGACAACGCAGCTGCTGCACAACCTAATGCATTATAAACATTATATTTTCCTGGCAAATGTAAATTAACTTCTATTTCATTTGATGCATAACACAACTTAAACTTTGTCCCTTCATCTGACATCATTATATCTTTAGCATAAACATCTGCAGCATTATCAATGCCAAATTTTATAATGTTTCCTTTTACATAACTTAAAGCCTCTTTTCCATAAGCATCATCTATATTTATTATAGCATTTTTGGTCTTATCAAAAAGTTTTAATTTAGCTTTAAAATAATTTTCCATTGTTTTATGAAAATCTAAATGATCTTGAGTTAGATTTGTAAATATTCCTGCCTCAAAATCTACTCCATACACTCTATCTAATTCCAAAGAATGTGATGAAACCTCCATAACACAGTAGGTGCAATTATTATCAATCATCTCCTTAAACATACGTTGTAAATCTAATGATTCTGGAGTTGTTCTTTTAGCTTCGATAACCTTATCTCCTATTATATTATATATAGTTCCTATTAAACCTATTTTTTGTCCACAAGCCTCTAAAATACTTTTCATCATAAAGGTTGATGTAGTCTTTCCATTTGTTCCAGTAATGCCTATTACTTTCATTTTTTCAGCAGGTTTTTTATAAAAATTTGATGCTATAATGGCCATCGCTTTTCGTGTATCCTTAACCTTTACTAAAGTTACATTATTATCGATATTTATATCTTTACTAACAATAAGGGCTTTAGCCCCCCTATCCACAGCTTCCTTAGCAAAATTGTGTCCATCAGTTTTAAAGCCCTCGATGCAAATAAATAATGATCCTTCCTTTACATCCTTACTATTATAAGTAATATGTTTTATATCCACATCATTTCCCTTCAATGCATAATTATCTATTCCTAATATCAATTCACTTAATCTCATACGAATACCTCCATATATCCAATTAAAAACGAAGTCATGCCTAGTAAGGCTTTGACTTCTTATTAATCTTCTGGAACCTCTAATATTATCTTAACTGTAGTTCCTTTATTAACTTCTGTATTGGGTGAAATATCTTGAGATGCAGCAATTCCATCCCCTAAAAATTCTATTCTTAACCCAATTTTCTCTGCTATATCAGTAATTTCCTTTTTAGTTTTTCCTGTAAAATCTGGAACAACGACCTTTAGATTTTTATTTTCTGATGTTCCAAGATATAATGCTATTTTTGTATTCTCCTTTACTATTATACCAGGTTTAGGGCTAATATCATATATTATTGTGCCATTTCCTTGAATTTCATAATCTAGTTTTAATCCTTTTAACATTTTTATAGCCACTTCAACTGATTTCCCTCTAACTTCAGGTATCATAACTTCCTTTGGAACATTCGTCGAAGAAATTTTAGGCTGCACATTTAAATATCTTAAAACATCTTCCAGTATCTCCCTTGCTAGGGGTGCTGCTGTGCTTCCTGCATAATAATTTGAAGGATCAGGCTCATCGATAGATAAAAATATTACAACCTTTGGATCATCTATTGGAGCAATCGCAGCAAAAGAAGAAATATATTTTCCAGGCGCATATCTACCATCTATTACCTTTTGCGCAGTTCCTGTTTTGCCACCAATTCTGTATCCTTCAATATAAGCTTTATTTGCTGCTCCGTTTTTTACAACGCTCTCAAGCATTAGTAAAAGTTTTTTCGCAGTTTCCTTTGAAATAGTTTGTTTTAAGACCTTGGGTTCAAACTCCTTTATAACAGTCGTATTACCTTCATCATCGGTTTTAACAATTCTTTTTATAAGATGCGGCTGCATCATTTGTCCTTCATTAGCTATTGCCCCTAATATTGTAATAAACTGTATTGGTGTTACTGAAATTCCTTGTCCAAATGATTCAGTAGCTAATTCTACAGGTCCAACTTTACTTACATCTCTTACCTGACCTAAAGCTTCACCAGGATAATCTATACCTGTCTTCTTACCCAAATTAAAAAGAGAATAATATTTATGAAGCTTCTCTTTCCCAAGTTTTTGACCTAACATAACAAAGCCAACATTGCATGAGTTTTCAAGTATATTAGTAAAGTTTTGAATTCCGTGACCCCTTGTTCTCCAACATCGAATAACTCTATTGGCAACTTTTATTGAACCGTTACAAACAAACCTATCCTTATCACTAACTACTCCTTCTTCTATTGCAGCAGCTGCAGTCAAAATTTTTAAAACCGAACCTGGCTCAAAACTATCATTAACCGTTCTATTTTTCCATAACTTTAAAGCCTCTTCGACTGACCCCTTAACTGGATTATTAGGATCATAATCTGGCTTATTTGCCATAGCTAGAATCTCTCCAGTTTTTGGATCCATTACGATTGCTGATATTTGTTTTGCTTTATATTCTTGTAACCCCTTTTCTAGTGCTTTTTCAGTATAATATTGAATATATTCATCTATAGTTAAGACTAAATCCGAACCATTTTGGGGTGGAACATAAGTCGCTAATCTATAAGGAAGTTCTCTAAAAAACTTATCAGTCTCTCCCATGAATCTTCCAGGAATACCTTTTAATACATCATTATAATAATATTCTAATCCTGCTCTCCCATTACCGTCTATATCAGTATTTCCTAGCACATGTGCTAAAAAATTGCCATTAGGGTAGTATCTTTTAGTATCTTCAGAAACTACTATCCCAGGCAATTTAAGTTCCCTTATTTTATTCCCTTGATCTTTTTCAATTCTTCTTGCTATTGTTACGCTTCCTATCGGTTGTCCATTAGATAATTTCTTATTGAATTTTGCTAATATTGACTCCTTACTTATTCCTAGTATTGGCGAAAGTTTCTCAGCAATCTCCACACGAGTTATTTTCTTCTCCTTTTCAGCGTCAATAATATCCTTCATAAATGCATCAACCCTTTCGACATTTCCACTAACAGCCAAAGGGTTGCCATTCCTATCAAGTATCTTTCCTCTTTTAGCATCAATTTTAATATCATGGGTCCATTGCTCAACTGCCCACTTTTGAAGTTTAGGAGACCAAATTATTTGAATATATGCATATCTAGTTACAATTCCTAGCTGTAATAAAAAAATAATTACTAAAAGCCAAGCAGCTCGTTTTTTATTGACAATAGAAGTTTTAGGTCCTATCAAATAGATACCCCCTAATTAATTAATCCTAATAACCTATAAATGAATGCTAAACTATTATTTTGTTTTTTCTCTTCATTTTCTGCAATATTTAAAGGAGTAACCTCTAAATAGTAAACATCACTTGGATGTGGAACTATCATACCATATTTTTGAACAGCAATTCTATCGATATCCTTTATGCTATTAAATTTTGCGATCTCTACTCTTAAATTATCATTTTCATCCTGCATTAATTTGATTTCCTTTTTTATGCTTCTAATTTCAGCATTTAATTTTAAAATAGAAAAAAATCTTACTAATAAAGCAAATGAAATAAGCGAAACAAAAATTACTGTTACAACAAACTTAGCTAGGTTTTTATAATTTTTCTTTTTTACTTTGTTAGGCTTTTCTTGTTTTACTTGTAAATCTTTTTTTTCTTCCAGTTTATATGCAACAGAACCCCTCATATAAGTTTTATTACTTGCCATTATCAATTTATTCACCCCTCAATCCAAATAGAACTTACAATTTTTCTGCTATTCTAAGTTTTGCACTTTTAGAACGTGAATTTTCAAGAAGCTCTTCCTTTGATGGTAATATGGGTTTTTTATTTATAACTTTTAGATCTGGTTGTTTTCCACAAACACAATAGGGTAAATCTTTGGAACAAACACAAGGATTTTCTCTTTCTTTAAAAACATTCTTAACTATCCTATCTTCTAAAGAATGAAAGGTTATAACACATAATCTTCCTTTTGGTTTTAAAACATCAATACAGTCGTTTATTGCATTTTCAAGGATTTGTAATTCTTGGTTTACCTCTATTCTTATAGCTTGGAAAGTCCTTTTAGCTGGATGACCACCTTCTCTTCTTGCTCTTGCTGGAATAGCATCTTTAATTATATCCACTAATTCAAAGGTGGTATCAATTGTTTTTATTTTTCTTTTTTTAATTATTAAATCTGCAATTTTAGATGCAAAATTTTCCTCACCATATTCTTTAATTATCCTTGTAAGTTCTTCCTTAGAATATCTATTAACAACATCCCAAGCCGTTAAGGGATTTTCTTTATTCATCCTCATATCTAATCTAGCATTATGCATATAACTAAATCCTCTTTCCGGATTATCAAGCTGATAGGAAGATACCCCAAGGTCTAGCAAAATTCCATCTACTTTTTCTATATTTAACTCATTCAAAATTGATTTTATATTAGAAAAGTTATCATGAACAAGAATTGCATTGTTATAATTAGATAGTTTTTTCCGTGAATATTCTAAAGCATCAACATCCTGGTCTATACCTATAAGTTTTCCACTTGATAACCTTCTTAATATTTCAATAGAATGTCCTGCTCCTCCAAGTGTTCCATCAACATAAATTCCATCGCTTTTTATATTTAAACCTTTTATGCATTCATTTAACATCACAGAATAATGTTTAAACTCCATATGCTTCACCTTTTCTTTTAAATTCCAAGCTCCGACATTTTTTCAGCAATTTCATTGTAATCGATGTTTTGCTCGTTATATTCCATCCACTTTTCCTTGCTCCATATTTCAATTCTGCTTAAAACTCCTATCGTTACTATTTCCTTTATTATGCCTGCATATTCAATTAAATTTTGTGGAATTAAAGCTCTACCTTGTTTGTCTATTTCAATTTCTGCAGCCCCAGAAAACATAAATCTTACAAAGGCTCTAGCGTCCTTATTGGTTAACGGAAGGGCCTTTAACTTTTCCTCTAATTTAGCCCACTCATCCATAGGATAGGCATATAAGCATCCATCTAGTCCCTTTGTCATAACGAATTTTGAACCTAATTTTTCTCTAAATTTTGCAGGGATTATTATTCTGTTTTTTGAATCTAGGGCATGTTGATACTCACCAATAAACATAGCTATCCCCCGTTAACCACTTTACTCCACTTTCCACCACTACAATTATAATTCTATATCATTTTTTATTTTCCTGCTATATATTTAAAAAAATTTTTACACAGATATTTTTTAAAAATAAAAAAGGTGCCAAAAGCACCTTTTAGTGTTCAATAATATTTTTATCATCTTTTACATTTAAAACATAAAAATTATAATAGTAATTATTGATTAATCTATCTAACTCCTGGCTTAGCTTAACTATTGTATCGTAATCACTATTAGAATTAATACATTCATATAGCTTACTTCTCAATTCTTCAATTTCATTTACAATCATTGCATATCACCACCAATATTTTTTATGGTGGAAAGTGGTGATAAATATATAATAAATCAAATGCTATTTTTTGTCAATATATCCATTATTATTATTTACTTGCTAAAAATAATACAATATGCGATAATATTTGACAGTGTTTTTTAATACAAAAGTTCTTATTTTCCTACAAAATCATACTTACTTGAATATTGATTTTGTATATTATATAATTACAAATGTCGTTAATAAACTACAAAGAAAGGAAGAAAAATCATGAAACTTGGTATAGTAGGATTGCCTAATGTGGGTAAAAGCACATTATTTAATGCCATTACTCAGGCTGGTGCTGAGTGTGCCAATTACCCCTTCTGCACAATAGAGCCAAATGTAGGCGTAGTTGCCGTTCCTGATGAAAGACTTGAAAAACTAGCAAAGATGTATAATCCCGAAAAGATTACTCCTGCAGTAATAGAATTTTATGATATAGCAGGACTTGTTAAAGGAGCAAGCAAAGGCGAAGGACTTGGAAATAAATTTTTATCCCACATAAGGGAAGTAGCTGCTATAGTTCACGTTGTAAGATGTTTTGAAGATTCAAACATAGTCCACGTTGAAGGATCCATTGATCCTATAAGGGATATAGAAACTATAAATCTTGAACTTATTTTTTCCGATATGGAAGTATTAGAAAGGCGATTAGATAAGACTAGAAAGTCTGCAAGATCTGGAGATAAAAAAGCGCAAGAGGAACTACAATTTATGGAAAGATTATATGCTCATCTAGAATCAGGGAAACCTGCAAGAACATTAGAAATGTCTGATGATGAAAAGGAATTTCTAAAACAATATTTCCTATTGACTTCAAAACCCGTATTATATGCCTGCAATATTTCTGAAGATGACCTTATCTCAGGTAATACAGAAAATCAACATGTTCAAAAAGTTAAAGAATATGCTGAAAATGAAGGATCAGAAGTTGTAGTTATCTGCGCAAAATTAGAAGAGGAAATATCTACCCTCGAAGGCGAAGAAAAGATGGAATTTTTAGCAACATATGGTCTTGAAGAACCAGGTTTAAATAAATTAATAAAAGCTTGTTATAAACTATTAGGCCTTATAAGCTTCTTGACAGCCGGCCCTAAGGAAGTTAGAGCTTGGACTATTAAAAAAGGAACAAAAGCACCTCAAGCCGCAGGGAAAATACATTCTGATATGGAAAGAGGATTTATACGTGCAGAAGTTATTGCTTATGATGATCTTATTAAATGCGGTTCTGAAGTTACAGCAAAAGAAAAAGGACTTATCCGTTTAGAAGGAAAAGATTATATTGTTCAGGATGGCGATGTAATAGTATTTAGATTCAACGTTTAATTTTGAAGGCTGCCTAATTAGGGCAGCCTTCATTATAACTTTTCAATTTATTTTCCACTCTTTCCCTTATAACATCCATTATTTTCTTTTCTTTAGTCATCTTTTCATCACATAATATTTCAAAGCATTCCTCTATATTGCTTACAGAATAGATATTAAATGTTCCCTTCCTAACAGCTTCTATTATCTCGTCCTTTAAAACTAAATCACATACATTACTTGAAGGAATAATAACTCCATGGGTTCCATCAAGTCCATATAATTTGCATATCTCGTAAAAACCTTCTATTTTTTCATTAAGCCCTCCAACAGGTTGTATCTCTCCTCTTTGATTGACAGAACCTGTTATCGCAATACTTTGCTTTATTGGTATATCTCCTAAACTTGAAATCAAAGCTATAAGTTCTGCTGCCGATGCACTATCCCCCTCTATTCCACCATACAATTGTTCGAAGCAAATGCTTGCGTTAAAGGAAAGAGGATACTTTTGCCCAAACATCTGTCCTAAATAACCAGTTAATATTAAAACACCTTTATCATGTATAAATCCAGACATTTTTACTTCTCTTTCGATGTTAATTACCCCTCCTTTTCCTCTATAAGTAGTTACAGTTATTCTGTTTTGTTTTCCAAAAGAAAAATCTTCCAGATCAATTACCGACAAAGCATTTATTTCTCCTATCTTATATCCATTTAACTGTATAATATATTTGCCTTCTTTATACATCTCTAAAATTCTATCTTTATAAAGACTATGTCTTCTATATAATTTTTCAATCGCTTCTTTGATATCTTTATCAGTAATATGCCTTCCTTTTCTTTCTTGACATATTAAGGCCGACTGATCAATTATATTTGTAATTTCTCTAAGTTTTGCTGTAAAATATTTTTTACTTTCAGCCAATCTTAAGGCATATTTATATAATTCTAAAAATCCTTTATACGTAACATGCGGAATATTATTTTGAGAACAATAATAACTTACAAAACCTACTAATTCATTTACATTATCCGGAGTATTTTTAATTACACTATCAAATTCCGCTTTAATACTAAACAATTCTTTAAATTCTTCATCATACTCATAAAGTAAACTATATAAAAATTCACTTCCTATCAAAACTACCTTTACTTTTAAAGGTATTTTTTCAGGCTTTAATGATACAATAGGGATTATTTCTAACTGATTTCTTAAATTTTCAATCGAAATGCAACCATTTTTCAATGCGTTCTTTAATGCCTTCCATCCCTGATATGTGTTTAATAATTGAAGTGCATCTATTATAAGGTATCCTCCATTTGCTCTGTGCAAACTTCCAGGCTTAATCATCGTAAAGTCAGAAACTAAAGCACCCTTATAATTTTCATACTCAATAGTTCCAATTAAATTATTAAATTCAGGATCCTCCTCAAAAATAACTGGCGCTCCTTCTTCTTTATTGCAAGTTAATACATTTACATAATATTTTTTAAAATAATCCTCATCAATTGCATTTTCATCATCCTGCATAAAAAAATCAATATTATTTATCAGATCATTCTGTACATCCTTTAAGTATCGGACTATTTTATCATTATAGTTATACTTATAAATTAATTTATCTATTTTCCCACTTATAAGTTCAAATGATTTTTCTTCATCAAGTTTTCGAAGTCTTTCAGCCATTTCCTTTCTCAAGATTTTTGTCTTCCTTATAACTTCTAAGGCTAAAAGTTTCAAAACCTTAACATCTTCTGCTATTCTATTTTTTTCCGACTGCTCAAGTTCGTTATATTGGACCTCACTCATCTCTTCATTATCAATTAGTGGAATAAAAATAAATCCTTCCTTAGTCGACTTTACTGTAAAATTTTTGTTTTTAGCCTCATCATATAGTTTATCTAGTATGTTTATAGTTTCTTTTTGATAATAATCAATAATATCTTCTCTTTGCCTTTCGTATTCTTCATCTGAGAACATCTTTGGAACTTCTTCAAACAAAGATTCTATCATTGTTTCAATGTCATTTTTAAATTCTTCTGCAGTTCCTGGCCTTAGATTAATTGCCAAAGGGCTTAGAGCATCATTAAAATTATAAACATAACACCAGTCATCAGGTGATTTTTGAGTTTTTGCAACTTGTTTTATCTTATCTAATACAAATTTTTTTCTCCCGCTACCGTTTATTCCACTAACATATATGTTGTAGAAAGCTTTTATCTAGTTTTAGTCCCGTTTCAATGGATTGCACAGCCCTTTCCTGGCCAATTAAATCATAATAATTTGCTATTTCCTCTGTTGTTTTAAAGTCTGGCACAAAATCCAGCTTTACAATCAAATCTTCATACTTCAACTTTTTATACCTAGCCATTAAATCCCCCCTTACAGCCTTATTATATAAATATTCATCAATAAAGCAAAAATATCCTAAAGGATTAAAATATAATCCCTTAGGATATAAAATTAATATGATTGTTCTTCCTTTGATTTTCCGATTATCTTTAAGGAAGAGCTAGCCCCTATTCTGTTAGCTCCAGCTTCAATCATTTTAATAGCATCTTCAAAACTATGAACTCCTCCAGATGCTTTAACTCCCATTTCAGGTCCTACTGTATCTCTCATTAATTTAACATCCTCTGCCTTTGCACCCCATTTACTAAAACCCGTTGACGTTTTAACAAAATCAGCACCAGCTTCTTTTGCTAATTTACATGCCATAATCTTTTCATCATCAGTTAAAAGGCAAGTTTCTATTATAACCTTTACTAAAGCCTTCCCTTTAGCAGCATCTACAACTGCTTTTATATCATCCTTTACATAATCATAATTTCCCGCCTTTAACATTCCTATATTTATAACCATATCAACTTCATTAGCACCATCTTCAATTGCCTTTTTTGTTTCAAAAGCCTTCACTTCTTTAGTTGTAGCTCCTAATGGGAAGCCTATAACTGTGCATACCTTAACATTTGACCCCTTTAATTCATCAGCAACTAATTTAACATAACATGGATTAACACAAACAGATGCAAATGAATTCTCCTTTGCTTCATTGCATACTCTTTTTATATCTTCTGGCGTAGTCTCTGCCTTTAAAATAGTATGATCAATTATTGAGGCTACATATTCTTTTGTAATCATATTTTCCCTCCTAAACTATGTAATATTCAAATAAAACTACACAGTCGAATTTTACTTTTATGCTTAATCATAATAACATACTTCTTTATGTTTTACAATAGTAATGCTGAATTCAAGCAAGATTTGTCAATATAAAACTTTCTTTTTTACATATTTAGATGTCATAGCTGAAAGAAGTCCACCATATAAAAGACGAAACTCAATTACATCCCCTATCTTATATTCTTTATCTGAATCAGTTATATCAATTATCAAGTGATCGCTACTACTACCTAATATCTTAATTTTGTCATCAATAGGTAATAAAAATTGTGGATAAACATCTTGTTTTCCTAATGCACAAATTGCTCTTTTCCTAAATCCTCTATCCTCAAATTGCGGTTTAGCTCCGAAGGCATCTATCCCAATCATCCCTATAGGAACTGATGGTTTAATCTTTATCTCTATTATTTCTGCATAAAGCTTTACTGTATCTGTATTTAGTCCCTCTACGGGTTTATCATATAAACCTATCCCCATTGCCAGTGCTACGCCAATTCTTAATTGGTTTATTTCAATTGGCATTTCATTCATCCTCATAATATGTATATTTTCTGAGTTACCTCCAGAAATTATAGGAATCCTTATCTTAAAATAATTTTCTAAATCCTTTTTAATACCTACAAGCTCAGTAAGATTGTCTTTAGTAGGAATTACTCCACCATAACAACATAAATTAGTTCCAATTCCATAAAGCTCAATATTGCTAAGTTCTAAAATTTTCCTTACCGTTTCATATATCTCCTGTTTTTCCCTAAAAAATATTCCTTCTCGTAGATCTCCGACATCTACCATTAATATTATTTTATAATTTTTGTTTGCTTTTTTAGCGTATTTTTGTAATTGTGTTATAGTATCAAATTCTGAAACTAATGCCATATCTGAATAATTAATTATTTCTCTTGCCTGGCTTTTCATAGGAATTCTTATTAACATTTTAGGCAGATCATATTTTTTATATTTCTTTAAATTTTCAATTCTTGAGTCTGCTATTATGTCTATTCCTCCTTCAACTATTGCTTTAACTATCCTTTCACATCCTGCAAAAACCTTTGTTACCCCAGCAACTTGTATCCCTCGTTTATGGCACTCATTAACAATAAACTTTGTGTTTTCTTTTATCTTACTACTGTCAATTTCAAGCATTGGATAACCCATAACCCACCCCCAAAAATTCTAATATTAAAAATAGGTTTTTATTGCTGTTCAGTTACTATAAGTAAAACACTAACTAGTAAGATAATCCCACCAAGATATTGCCTTAAATATAGGATCTCTCCAAGAAAAGTAAATGAAAATATAGCTGAAAAAACTGGTTCTAACGATAATATTAGTCCCGTATGAACAGAATTTATATATTTTCGTGCAACAGTCTGAGCTATATATCCAAATGCTGTGCAAAAAATACTCTATATTTACACTACTATTAATATTTTGCTATTTTTAGGAATAATAAATTTTTCAATTCCAATGGATAAAACAAAACTTAAAAGTCCAACAAATCCTAGAAGTCTTTTATAAATATATTCTACGCTCAATTTTAAATTCCTTTATTCAAATTAAAAAGCCTTAAGGTTAAACCTTAAGGCTTTTAAAATTATTCCGTTTTAGCTGCCCCTTGATTTTGTTGGTTTTGAACCTGTTGCTGTGGTTGAACAGGTGGCTTTGGAGGAAGTTTCTTTATAAATGTTCCAGAGACTAACAAATCCTTTTCATCAGTTACAGCAAGATGATAATTTTTAGTAAGTTCTATTGCTCCTCTTGGGCAAAAGTCAGCACAGAGAGAGCAGAAGGTGCATTGACCCTGGTAAAAATTAAAAGTTATTTTATCCCCTTCTTCTGTTTTTTCGATAGTTCTAGTAATACATCCAGGAGCACATACCCTTATACACATTCCGCAATTAACACACTTTTCAGGATAATAGTTTATTTTACCTCTATATCCTTCCGGTGCCTCTTTATTTACCTTTGGATATATCTCTGTGCTTGGTTTTTTAAATACTGATTTTATTGCCTCTTTTAAATAAGGGAACTTCATTTCATTGCCCTCCTTTTTTCTCTGAGTATCTCAATTGCTTTTGCAAGCCCATCTATTATAGCTTCTGGTTTTGGAGGACAACCTGCTATAGAAACATCAATTGGAACATATTTATCCAATGGGCCTTCAACAGAATAACTACCATTAAATACATTTGTAGATCTTGGGCAGGAACCAATTGATACAACAACTTTAGGATCAGGAACCTGAGCCAATGTTCTGATTAACCTATCCCTTGACTGGGAAGTTATAGGTCCAGTTACTAAAACTATATCTGCATGTCTTGGTGATCCTGTTAGTTTAAAGCCCATTCTTTCTGCATCATACCTTGGAGTTATAACAGAAACTATTTCAATATCGCAGCCGTTACAAGATCCTGTATTTAAGTGAAATAACCAAGGAGATTTCTCAAAGCTTTTTTCGATTAACTTTTTAAACAAAAGTAACACCTCCTATTAACGACCAATCCAAACAAGTATCAAACTTAGTAAAGCTAATGCTGTTGGATAAGTCCAGAAAAATTTTAAAACCTGTTCTACCTTTAGTCTAGCAGTAATTGCCTTTAATGTTGATATAGAAATTACTACTATTACTGCACTTAGTAGAATTTGCAATATTATATCTACTATTAGTATTCCTGTTCCTTTACCACTTAAAAACAATGTTACAAATAATGAAGTCATTATGAACATTTTAATAGCATGATTTAGCTTGAATATTGCAAGGGGTGCACCGCTATATTCTACAAGTGGACCTTCACAAATTTCGATCTCTGCTTCTGCAATATCAAAGGGAACACTACCAACCTTTATTGGAATTATGAGTAGCAATGCTAAAGCAGCTGGTATTAATCTCCAATTTGTAATCATCGGTCCATACTCTGCTTGATAACTTACAATTTGAGAAAGTGAAAATGTTATTGCTCCTTTATTCAAAACCATCCCAACTTGTTTACCGATAGTCAGAAGCACTATAACCAATGGTAGTTCGTAAGAAATTATCGCTACCATTTCCCTGGAAATTCCAACTCCTGCATAGGGTGAACCTGAAGCAGCCCCACCCATTATTAATGCAACAGCAGGAATTGTTAGAAGATATAAAATAACTATTATATCTGCGACTGTTGAAACTGCAGTATATTTAAAAATGGGAATAAAGAGCGATACAGTTACTAACGCCAAAAGTCCAATAACTGGTGCATATAAGAAAGTTCTTCTTGATGCTGCCCTTGGAACAATAGTTTCTTTTCCTAAAAGTTTAAAGAAATCGTATATAGGCTGAATTAATGGTGGTCCAATTCTCTTTTGCATTCTTGCAACGATTTTTCTATCTAAACCAGATAGAATCAAACCTACTAATGCTGAAAACAATAAACCTGGGAAAACCAAAACATTAAATAGATACTTTAAAACTACCAAATCCAGTCCCTCCTTATGGAACAAGTAAGAAAATATATACTATGAATATTGTTGTTGTAAAGATAGCCCATAATGCATAGTCATTAATTATTCCACTATGTGCATCGTGCATAAATCCAAAATAATGTCTTAAATCATGCTTTAATCCCCAGAAAAGGTCATTACCCTTAACGTGGGAATGTTCGCTTGCTTCTCCACTAAAGAATACATCATATTTAGGATCATCAACTTCTGTAGGAAGTGAAACAGTATTAAAGCCTCCTGCTACTGCAACTAAAGTTATAGCTATTAATAATAAGCCAAATAAAACAAGCCATGCAACAGGATTCCAATAACCTGCAAGAGTAAAATCAATATTAGGAATTTCTATTGGTTTACCTAATATTTTTTCTGCATAACCACTTCCCATCATAAGATCAATATATTTACCCATATTTAAAGCTGCAGAAACTGCTGGCGATACCAAATATTTTGTTACTACATTTGGTAAAATACCAGTTATCACACAAAGGATAGCCATAATCCACATTGGAATTCTCATTGATAGAGGAACTTCTTTGACATTTTCAAACTCCTTTGGCATTTGTCCAAAGAAGATTGATTGTGCAACCTTTATGAATGAAGCTAAGGTCATTACACTTACTAAAAGCGCTACTATCGTAACCGGAGCCATATTAGCCTCAAAGGTTGCTTGGTAAACTAGCCACTTGGAAACAAATCCATTAAAGGGTGGCAAACCACTAATTGAGAAGGCTCCAATTAAAAATATTGCTGCTGTTTGTGGCATCTTTTTTGCTAGACCACCAAGTTTGTTTAAATCTGTTGTGCCAGTTGCATAAAATATTGCACCCGCAGTTAAGAATAGTAGTCCTTTAAACAATGTATGATTTAATGCATGGTATAATCCAGCTGTTAAACCTAATGCTGTAGAAACCCCAACAGCCGTTATAACATAACCTATCTGAGAAATACTGTGAAATGCTAGTAATCGTTTAAAATCATTTTGTGCAAGCGCCATTGTAACACCAATAAACATCGTAATCGTTCCAATAATTATTAATAGAATTTGAATTGACTTAAAATCCATTGCATGGAAAAGAACATAAACCAATCTAATAATAGCATATACTCCAGCCTTATTTACCATACCAGAGAATGCCATTGATACTGACGATGGTGCTGACATATAAGCGTCTGGTGCAGCAGGATGGAAAGGAACCACAAAGGCCTTTAATGAAAATCCTGCTAAAAGTAGTGCAAAGGCAAAAAGTGCCGCCGGAGTTAGGTTATTAAACAATAGGGCCGATATCTGGGCCATATTTAGCGTATGAACTTGTGAATAAATAGTAATCGTTCCTGCTAAGACCATAGATGATCCTATAGAACCTAAAACTAGATATTTAAAAGCTGCTTCTAAAGCTCCTTCTTGATAATTTCTAAAGGCAGTTAAACCAACTGCTGCAAAGGTCATAATTTCAATCATAACAAACATATTGAAAAGGTCACCTGTAAATACAAGACCTAATACAGCACCAGAGAGCATCAAGAATAAAACATAATATTTATCAGTTTCAGAATCCTTTTTTGTATATTTGAAGGAAAATACAACAGATAGAAAAATAGTTAAAACAGCAATTATCCCAAAGAACAATCCTAATGCATCAACCTCAAGACCTATACCTATAGCCCAATCATGAATAGGTCTCCAGTTACCTAGCCAATATTGGATGATGTTGCCTTCTATCATGATTGGTTTGATAAGCATCAAAACCAAGATTAAAGATATAGAAGAAGCAATTAAAGCAATAAACTTTCTTACAGTTTCATTTTTGCTGCCAAAAATAACCGTAAGGAAGGCTCCTAAGAATAACGTAACAATCGATAATATAGGAAAATGTTGCATTAGCCATTCAACCTCCTTACCTTGTCTGCATCAAGGGTTCCATACTTTTCCTTTATTTTTATAACTAAGGATAAAGCCATAGCTGTAACACAGGCACCTATAACTATCGAAGTAAGGGTAAGTGCTTGTGGAACAGGATCAACAAAGAAGGATTCAGGTTTAAGTTCGCTAAAGGTGAATATTGGGGCTGTTCCACCAGGGTTAAATCCTATACTTATTATTAATAAATTTATTCCATAATCAATAAGCCCCATACCGATTATAATTTTTAAGATGTTCTTTTTAGTTAAAATAACATAAAATCCTAATACTATTAAAATAATGCAGGCGATATAGTTTATTAATATCAAATCTATCCACCCCTTTTACTTTTCATTATCTGGAGCTAAGAGCCCTATCATTAGTAGGATTAAAAATCCCACACCTGTTAAAACTTTATATCCTACTGAATTGTTCATAAACATAATTGTTCCTGAACTAATTAAGTCTCCAACATTACCTATATTAGCAAAAACATTTGTAAAGAAAACTGAGCCATAAATTATTCCTGCAAGACCAAACACTGTAAATAAGATAGCACCAAGAGCTTCATTTTTCTTTATGATTTCCATATTGAACTTCTTTGAAACCTCATTGTATCCATAGCCTAAATAAATTAACACAACTGCAGAAGCAACTAAAACTCCGCCTTGGAAACCTCCCCCTGGACTTAGATGTCCGTGTAATATTATATAAAACCCAAGGACCAAGGCTATCGGTGTAAAAAAGTCAGCAGCAGTTTTTACTATAACATCTTTTACTTGTCTATTCTTGCCCTTCATCATGGTCACTTCCCTTCTTATGGCTCTTTAATATAACCACTGAACCTGCTATCGCAGTCAATAGAATAAAGGATTCGCCTAGTGTATCGTATCCTCTATAATCAAACACAACCGCTGTAACAGCATTGACAGCCTTTGTTCTTTTTAAATTTTCTCTTACGATAATATTAGCAACTCCGTCTGGTTTATTTATATCGTAATTCTGCTCATTCTTTAAAACCTCAGAAAGCGCTGTTCCGCTATAAGTTCTGTCTAAAGTAGATGAATAATACATTGCATAACAACCCATTAATAAGAAAACCACCAACGAAAAAGCTATAGCAAATCTTTTCATCTTTCCTTGCCCTCCTTTACTTTTTTGAGGGTTATAATAAATATAACAGGCGATAAAACAGCCCCAACAGCAGCTTCTGCTATTGCAACGTCAGGTGCATGTAATAGGATAAACTCTAGTGCTACAAAGGATCCTGTAACCGCAAGTGCTATTATTGATGACAAAAGATTGTCAAATTTTACTGTTAAAATTGCAGAAACAATAATTGCTATTATAACTAATGTATTTAAAATAACTATACTATTCATTAGGATTATCCCTCCTATACTCATCAACCACTAAGTTACTTGGCCTAATTCCATGTTTATATCCACCCTTTAGTATGGCATGTCCTGCAACTGCACTTGTGAGAACTATGAAAATTCCTATCATAAGGGTTTTAATACCAAAAACAAAATTTTGATTTGCAAAGGCATATATAGCTACTCCTAAAACCGTCCATAGAACACCAAAAGTTGCAATGTTAGTGCTTGATTGCATCCTTGTAAAAGAGTCTGGCATTCTAAGAAGCCCAACTACTCCTGCAAAGGCAAAAAAGCAACCAAGAATTAAAAACAAATCAATTATAATCCTAACTATCATAGCCTTCCCTCCAAATATCTTGCTATAAGAACAGTTCCCAAGAAACCTAAAATTGCTAAAACTAGTGCAATGTCTAGATAAATACTTCTATTGCTAAATACGGAAAAAACAATTAAAGCAACAGCAGTTAGAATATCAATACTATCTGCTGCAACTGCACGGTCAACAACACTTGGTCCTTTGAAAACTCTATATAATAATATCAAAGCTAACAAGACATAGAATATCCCAACATAAACAAACTCTATCACTTCCAAATCCTCCTTATCCAATTTTCTAATCTACCTTTTATCATATCACCAGCTTCTTTGCTATTTTTGCTTGCAACATCAATCCAATGGATATAGTAAAAATTTTGTCCATTTTCTTCTACAATATCCATTGTTATAGTTCCTGGTGTTAATGTAATTGAATTTGCAAGCATAGCAAGTCCATATTCGGACTTTAAGTCAACTGGAACTTTAACGATACCAGGATTAATTGGAAGTTTTGGACTTAAAGCTCTTTTTGCAACATCTACATTTGCCTTCCAAAGTTCTACTGGAAATATGAATAATACATAAATTATGAAATTAATAAGCACATTTGGTTTTAATAAATAGAATGCATCTTCATGAATAAAATAATTTGCTGTAAACAATGCAACTAATAATGATACAATGGCACCTACTATTAATTCCTGCGCTGTAAAGGTTAATGTGAATAGAATCCAAACTAGATAACATAATATAAATGTTGCAAAAACTGCTGCTGATTTATTTTTCATCATTATCCCCCCTTATTTATTTAATTTATCTTTAATTTTTCTTCTTAATGATGCAAAAAGCTCTTTATTATCATATTCTTTTTTTGAAGAAAACCTGTATATTTCAAGGTTAGGATTCAAGCCTTTTGCATACATTGATACTTTATCGTAATCAAATTCAAAAAACTCCTTCATGTCATATTTATTTACTAAGAGAATGTTTGCAACTGAAAACATTAAAGGATACTTTTGAACCTTATCGTCTCCTTCTGGAATGCTTAAAATGGCTACTTTTAAATCCTCTCCTAAATTAAACTCAGCTGGACAAACTAAGTTTCCTATATTCTCAATTAATAATACATCGATATCATTTAAATTAAAATAAGCTAAAATGTTTTTTATAGACATTGCTTCTATGTGGCATGCTCCATCTGTATTAAGCTGAACCACAGGTATACCCATCTCGCTAATTTTCTCTGCATCGATTTGTCCAGTTATATCACCTTCTATAACTGCTACCTTATAATCTTTAGACAATTCCTTTATTAATTCAACTATCACACTGGTCTTACCTGCTCCAGGAGATCCCATTATATTTATCATAAAAACTTTTTTTTCGTCTAACTCCCTTTTTACTTCATTGCTGCAGTCTTCATTCCATTCCATTATCTGTTTTACTACCTTTATTTCCACTATTCCACCTCCAATGCTTCTACATAAAATTCTTTTCCACTTATAATTTTATATTGATATCCCCCACATATCGGGCATCGAATATCGCTTCTTTTTATCTCACTTTCGTTATTACATTCTGAACATGAAATTTTAATAGGAACTCTATCTATAATAAGCTTAGCACCCTCTGCTATAGTTCCTCTTGACACAATATCGAAATATTCTTGAATTAGTGAAGGAATAACCCCCGAAAAATCCCCACATTTTATTTTTATACTTAATACCTTGTTGGCATTATTTTTTTCAGCTACTTCCTTTGCAATTTTAATTATACCTTCAGTTATGGCTAATTCGTGCATGTTATCACTACCTATCTAAACATGAGAAACATGGGTCTATACTTGCAATTATAAGCCCTGCATCTGCAACTGTGTTATTCCTTAACATGTATGGAACTGTTGGTGCTGTCTTAAAGGTTGGAACATGTATACTTACTCTATAATTTGTTTGTCCTCCATCTGTAACAACATAGTATATCAATTGTCCTCTTGGAGCTTCAACCCTTTGTGTGAATTCTCCTGCAGGAACCTTTGGTATTTTCATGCCTAAATTGATTGGGCCTTCAGGCAGATTTTCTAAAGCTTGCTTTATAATTTTTATACTTTCATCTACTTCTAATGCCCTAATTAGAACCCTTGCAAAAACATCTCCATCCTCAACCACTGGAACATCAAATTCAAAATCTTCATAAGATGAATATGGTGCATCCTTTCTAACATCAACTATAACTCCAGAAGCTCTTGCATGAGGTCCAATTGTTCCCATATTTATTGCAATATCCTTTGGTAAAACCCCTACTCCTTTTGTTCTCATAGCTAAAGTTTTATCGTTTAAAATTATTTCCTTTATTTTTTCATGTTCGGCTTTAAATTCATCTAGAACTTGTAATATATTTCTTCTTAAATCATCACTTATATCCCTTCTTGATCCACCTATAATAATCATTCCATAGTTAACTCTATTACCGGAAATAGCCTCTAAAATGTCCATTATCTTTTCTCTAACATTCCAAATATGCATAAATAAGCTATCATAGCCTACTAAATGGGCTGCTATACCAAGCCAAAGATAATGGGAATGAAGCCTCTCAAGTTCAGCCATAATAACTCTAATATATTGGCCTCTCTTTGGAACCTCCATATTTGCAATTTTTTCTATTGCTTGCGCATATGCAAAGGGGTGAGAATGGGAGCAAATACCACAAACCCTTTCAACTAAAACTAATGTTTGAATAAAATTTTTCTCCTGTGCTAATTTTTCTATACCTCTATGGTTATAACCTATAAAAACTTCTGCATCCTTTATTATTTCACCTTCTGTGTAAAGCTTAGCATGGATAGGTTCCTCTAACGATGGATGGTATGGTCCAATTGGAATTACGTAACTCATCTAATCACTCCTTTATTCCTTGGGTTTTTTTAACTAATTCATTCAATGGAGTAACCAATATTTGACCCTTTCCTTCAAACATAGTATCTGGAAGGAAAAGCCTTCCTTTCATATTTAAGCCTTCAAAATTAACTCCTATAAGTTCATGAAGTTCTTCCTCAGGCCAAGATGCTGAAGCATCATAAATATGCGATATTGTTGGTAATACATCTTCTCCCTTTACTGTGTAAGCCTCAACTGTGTCACCAACTTCATATTGATAGCTTACTATCTTTTGGCCTTCTTTATCCACATATCCATGAATCATAACAAGCCTTCTTCCTTCATTTCTCATTTTTTCTGCAATAGGAACTATTTCTTCCTTTTTGATTTCAATTGATTTAAAATTTTGCATTAAATCACCTCCATTTAACATATCCTAGGGAGCTGTGCCCCAGTTAGCTTATTTAATATTCTTGAACCTCCAATTGGAGTTTTTAACACAACTAATCCTTTATAGTTTGAGGTTACTCTTCCTATAATGGATGCATTTCTGCCCTCAGGTAGATTTTTAATATCATTTAATAAATTTTCTGCTATCTCTTTTGCAGCTACTAAAACTATCTTTCCTTCATTGGCACTGTATAATGGATCAATTCCAAGTATTTCACAGGCAGTTAATACGTTTTGTGCAATTGGAATATCTTTTTCTATAAGTTCAATAGATAAATCAGTTCCCTCCACAAATTCATTTAGTGTAGTTGCCAATCCTCCTCTTGTAGGATCCCTCATTATTTTAACATTATTTCCATACTTAAAGATAGTTTTTGCTAAATCAATCAAAGGCATACAATCGGATTTTAAATCTGTATCTAAAAAGAAGCCATTTCTTGCTGACATAACTGCTACTCCATGGTCCCCTACATTTCCTGTAACAATAACTACATCTCCATCATTAATCCTTGTCTTTGCATATCCTTCTATTTCCATAAAACCTATACCTGAGGTATTTATATATATACCATCTCCCTTTCCCTTTTCTACAACCTTAGTATCTCCTGTAACTATCTTAACATCACATTTTTTGGCCGTTTCACTTATTGAATTTACTATTTTTTTTAGATGCTCAATTTTAAACCCTTCTTCAATAATAAAGCTTAAACTTAAATACTTTGGAATTGCGCCACACATTAATAAGTCGTTAACAGTGCCACAAATTGATAACTTACCTATATCTCCACCAGGGAAAAAATAGGGAGAAACAACAAAGCTATCCGTTGAAAAGGCAATTCTTCCTTTGCTTTCTAGAATTGCCCCATCCATTAATTCATTTAACTCGCTGTTATTAAAATTAGGTAAAAGAAGTTCTTCTATTAAACTTGAAGTTTTCTTTCCACCACTGCCATAATCTAAGGTAATTATTTCTTCCATAGTTTCACCTCAGAATCTTAAATACTTATAATATGCCGCACAGGCCCCCTCACTTGAAACCATGCAAGGACCTATTGGATTTTCAGGTGAACATATCTTAGCAAATAAGGAACATTCCTTTGGTTCTATTTTCCCTTTTATTATGTCTCCACATTTGCAAATTGTCACTTTATCTTCAAAATTTAATTTTATATCAAACCTTTTAACTGTATCAAAATCGCTGTAAATATCTTTAATCCCCATACCACTCCTTGGGATAACCCCTAATCCTCTCCAAACATCGTCAACAGGTTCAAAAACATCCTCTATAAATTTTTGTGCAAACTTATTTCCATCTAAGTTTACAATTCTCAAATATTCATTTTCAACTATAGCAGTATTCTTCTCAATCTGCATGATGATTTTATATATTGCTGTTAAAATGTCTTCAGGTTCAAATCCTGATATTACAGAAGGCTTTTTATATTCATCAGCTAAAAATTTAAAGCCCTTAATCCCAAGAATAGTTGATACATGCCCCGGACAAATAAATGCATCGATTTCAATCTCCTTAGAATCTAATAGAACCCTCAATGCAGGTTCTACAAATTTATGCATAGAAAAAACAGAAAAATTTTTGATATTCCTTTCCTTTGCCTCTTTTATAGCAACAGCCGTCCCTGGAGCAGTTGTTTCAAAGCCAATTCCCAAGAAAACAACTTCATATTCGGGATTATTTTCGGCAATCAAAAGAGCATCCATTGCAGAATAAATCATTTCTATTTTAGCACCCATAGACTTTAATGAAGCCAAATTTACTCCTGGTCTACTTCCAGGAACTTTAAACATATCACCAAAAGTAGCTATCAAGACTTTAGGATTTTGTGAAAGAGCTAAAACTTCATCAATTCTATTAATGGCTGTTACACACACTGGGCATCCTGGACCAGAAATTAATTTTATATTTTCCGGAAGTATCGTTTTTATACCACTTTTTGCTATAGCCATAGTATGAGTTCCACAAACTTCCATTATTTTAATTGTCTTTTTATCATAATTATTTATAAATTCTACTATATCTTTTATATCATTCGGATTTATTTTTAGCTGCATTGGCAACCTCCCTAAATAGCTCTAGGTTTTCTTTTGCAAGCTCCTCATCAAGCTTATTTATTGCAAAGCCAGCATGAACATAAACATAATCTCCAACTTTAACATCCTTGACAAAATCTATTCTTATCTTCATCTTAATCCCATCAAGTTCTGCCACAGCATCATTGCCATCAATTTCTACTAACTTTAAAGGAACTGCTAAACACATAAAATTCCTCCTCCATCTTCAGCAATTGCTAATTGCCCTAGTGCTATTCCCTCATCATTTGCAGAAACCCTGTTATGGTAATATACTTTAAAATTCTTATTTCTAAGATTCTGAACTAATTTACTTAACAGATAAATATTTTGAAAAACTCCGCCTGAAATTACAATTGTGTCGATATTATGAGCATTCCTTAGTCTTAAAACTATATCAACTGCTGATTTTACTAATGTGTTCATAAAAGATGAAGCAATAATTTCTATATTTTTTCCTGAAGTTATATCCTTTACTATATCTTCAATAATAGGTCTCCAATCTATTTTTAGAATATCTTCATTTTCATTATAAAGATGATAATTATAATGTTCCTCACATTCTAAAGCCTTTGTTTCTAATAGGATTGCCGCTTGACCTTCATAGGATACTCTATCCTTAATACCCATAATGCTTGCAACGCCGTCAAATAATCTCCCTATGCTACTGGCTTTTACTGTATTAAAATCCTTATTTATCATCATATTTATCACATCAATGTCATCGGTGGTAACAAACTCTTGGGGAATTTCTCCAAATGTATCTATTAATAAGGAATACTTTATCCTATAAACATCCTTTATTGCCCTCTCTCCTCCAGGTAAACCTATGTCCCTTATGGTAGCCACCCTTTTAAATCCTCTATAATCACCAATTAAAAACTCTCCACCCCATATTTTCCCATCTAGACCATAACCTGTTCCATCCCAGATAATCCCTATGACTTCCCCCTTCAGTTTATTGTCTGCCATACATGATGCCATATGTGCATGATGATGCTGCACCATATAAAGGGGGAGTTTTTGATTTTTGCTAATTTCCTTAGCATAATGGGTAGATAAGTAATCAGGATGCATATCACATACAATTTTTTCAACATCTATATCAAATAATTTTTTAAAATGTTCAATTTGTTCTATATAATGCTTATAGGTTTCAGCATTTCGCAGCTCCCCGATATGCTGACTTAGAAAAACAAAACCATTTTTGCTTAAAGCAAAGGATCCTTTTTGTTCAGCACCACAGGCCAATATTTTGTTCCTCGATTCATATCTTATCGGAAAAGGCACATACCCCCTCGACCTTCTTATAAAATATTCCTTACCCTCAAATACCTTTACTATTGAATCATCACATCTTACATGTATATCCCTGTCATGAATCAAAAATCCATCTACAATATCCCAAAGTTCACTTATAGCCTCATCATTTTTATATACTATTGGAACATCATGAATATTTCCACTTGTCATCACAAGCACATCTAATTCTCTCATAATAAGATAATGTAAAGGTGTATATGGCAGCATAACTCCTAACCATTTATTTTCCGATATATAATCTAAGAGATTATTTCTTTTTTTTAGCAATACAATAGGCCTTTTATAACTTTCCAAAATACTTTTTTCTTCTGTATCTAGATAGCAATAATTTTCAACAACATCAATATCCCTCATCATAAGGGCAAAGGGCTTTTCATCCCTACCTTTTCTTTGTCTTAATTTTAATACTGAC
Source organism: Caloramator sp. (assembly GCA_026416875.1). GTDB lineage: Bacteria > Bacillota > Clostridia > Clostridiales > Caloramatoraceae > Caloramator. The sequence continues at coordinate 6,485 of JAOAEI010000002.1, read as the reverse complement.
TCTTTATTCTTCGCATCACAGGCTACATGAAATCCTCCTATACCTTTGATTGCGATTATTTTACCATCCTTTAGATATTCTATTGCCTTTTCTATTCCTTTATCGAATTTTTCCTTATTTTTATCTATAAAATAAACCTTTGGTCCACATTCTTTACAGCAATTAGGTTGAGCATGGTATCTTCTATCATCAATATCCAAATATTCACTTAAACATTGATGACACATTTCAAACTCCTTCATTGTAGTCTTGTCCCTATCATAGGGGACATCTTTAATAATCGTAAATCGTGGACCACAATTAGTGCAATTTATAAAAGGATACAAATACCTTCTATTTTCTTTATCAAATAATTCACTAAGGCAATCATCACAAATACATACATCAGGAGATACAAATGTAAACTTATCTTCTTTACCTTGACTTTTTATAATTTCAAATCCTTTATAATATTTTAATTCTTTAAAAAATTCGTATTTTAAATCTTCTATAAAAGCCAACTTTGGCGGATTATTTATTATTTCGTCTATAAAATTTTTTATATGAATTTCTTCACCTTCAACCTCTAACTCTACACCTAATGAAGTATTTTTAACCCAACCTTTTAAATTAAAATTTTTAACTAATTTATTTATAAAAGGTCTAAAGCCAACCCCTTGAACAATGCCATTAATCTTTATTACAGCTCTTAGCATAAGTTTATCACCTATATTTTCTTAATTATAACAGCATATGATTTTGTTTATAACAGGCAAAAAAATCAATTAAATTTTAGGCTTTATATTAGTATAACACAATTTACATTTTTTTTAAATAGATTTAACAGATTAAATTATTAACAATCTATTCCCCCTCGACTGTTGTTAAATTTATTGCTATAATATAATAATGTTAAGAAATTTTTTAAGCAATTTTTTACAATAAAATTAATATAAAGGAGAATGAAATATGGGGTTTAAAGAAAAGTTAAATCAAAAACTTCAAGATGCTTACTGGGAAAAATATAAAGATCGCTTAACTCAAGTTCATGGTCATGTGCTAAGCGTAAAAATCGCTGAAAAAGTAATATTAGGATTCATTCACTTATTAAAGGTCGATATTGTTGTAAAACCGGAAAGAAGCAAACTTGTAGTTAAATGTCAATACAAAAAAAGAAGGTTCTTTAAAAAACCCGAATTCATCCAAATCAATCAGGGGAACTTAGTTTTAATTCAAGGTTTAAAGCCAAAAAAGAACAAGAAGAAAGATTCAGATGTTATAGAAATAATGAACGTTATAAATATGACAACGAAAAAAGAATTAATTCCTATTGGCCTTGACCTTAAAAAACTTCAACAAAAACAAATAATAAGGAAGTAAAGCTAACTTTACTTCCTTTAATTTTTCTTATACCAATATAGACTTGATATCAATGATATTATACCTGAAAATAATAACACTATAACCCACTGAATAACATTTAAAGGATGTGTGTAAAATACTTTCTGCATGAAAGGATTATATATAATAAAAATCAACATAATTAATGATGATAATACTGAATATATTAAGTATTTATTAGTAAAAATACCTATATTAAAAATAGATTGTCTTTCAGATCTACACTCAAAAACGTGGAAAAGTTGCGACATTATTAAAGTTCCGAGAGCTACTGTTCTTGATATAATTATATTACCAAAATAATTCAGGCTTATTGCATAGGATGCCACTGTGCACAAACCAATTAGTATTCCTCTAAAAACAATTTTGTGCAGCAATCCCTCTGAAAATATACTTTCATCCCTTTTTCTTGGCATCCTCTGCATTATGTCATTTTCTCCCTTCTCCATGCTAAGAGCCATAGCTGGGAGTCCGTCCGTAGCTAAATTCACAAATAATATTTGTATAGGAAGAAGTGGAATTGGCAAGCTTAAAAGGGAACTTAAAAACATAGTTAAAACTTCTCCAATATTGCAGGAAAGAAGATATCTTATAAATTTTCTAATATTATCGTAAATAATTCTTCCCTCTTTTACGGCAGCGACAATTGTTGCAAAATTATCGTCAAGCAATATTAATGATGCCGATTCTTTTGTGACATCTGTTCCACTTTTCCCCATAGCAATTCCTATATCTGCTTCCTTTACCGCTGGAGCATCATTTACTCCATCACCGGTCATAGCAACTACTAGTCCCTTTCTTTTATATGCCTTTACAATTCTGTATTTATGTGAAGGAGTAACTCTTGCAAAAACTTTTACATTCATTATTATGTCATCAAGTTCTTTTTCCGGCATTTTATTTAAATCTTCACCAGTTAATACAAGCTCTTTATTGTTTAATATTCCTAATTCTTTTGCTATAGCTTCAGCCGTTAACTTATGATCACCCGTTATCATCACTGGAACAATTCCTGCCATTTTCGCCTCTATTACAGCATCATAAGCTTCCTTCCTTGGGGGGTCCATCATCCCTATTAAACCTATAAATATTAGTTCCTTTTCATCTGATGTATTCCCAATTTCTTTATAAGCAAAGGCCAATACCCTTAATGCTTCCTTTGCCATTTTATCATTAGCTGACATTATAACTTTTTTATCACTGTTTGTTATTTCTCTTATTCTTGTATCCTCTAAAATTGATTTACATTTGTCTATTATTCTCTCTGGTGCCCCCTTTACATATAAATATTTTTTATTACCCTCCTGAACAACAACCGACATCATTTTTCTATCAGAATCAAATGGGTTTTCTTTTATTATTTTAAAGTCATTTAATTTTTCCTTTTTATATCCAAATTTAGCTGTCAATACTAATAATGCAATTTCTGTAGGATCTCCTAAAAAATCATTTCCTTCAATCGAAGCGTTATTACATAAAACACAACATTCAAATAACTTTTTAAATACTTCATTATTATCTAAATTTGTTCTTTTACCATCATATAGTATGTCACCTTTAGTATCATAACCTTCTCCAGCTACTCTAAATTCCTTATTTAAAACATATATCTTTCGTGCTGTCATCTTATTTTGAGTCAATGTTCCAGTTTTATCTGAGCATATAACTTGAGTACATCCTAGTGTTTCAACAGCCGGAAGTTTTCTAACAATAGCATTTTTTTTCATCATTCTTTGAACTCCTAGGGCCAATGAAACAGTCACTACTGCAGGGAGGCCTTCAGGAATAGCTGCAACTGCTAAACTTACACCAACTAGAAACATTTTATAAATATTTTCGCCCCTTAATATTCCCGTTACAGTAACTAATGCACAGATTGCCAATATTAAATATACAAGATATTCTCCCAATTTATCGAGTTTTTCCTGAAGAGGAGTCTTATTATCATTTATATTTTCTAGCATATCTGCAATTTTCCCCATTTCTGTATTCATCCCAGTTGCAACAACTTTCCCTAAGGCCTTGCCTTTAGTTATTAGGCAACCCATATAAACCATATTTTCTTGTTTTATGTTATTTCCATTAAATGCTCTTTTATCAACTGGCATTGATTCACCAGTCAAAATCGACTCATCACTCTGTAAACCATCTGCTATTAACAGCAATATATCTGCAGGGACCCTATCACCACTTTCTAGTTCTACAATATCTCCTATAACCAATTCTTTAGCCTTTACTATAAATTTCTTTCCATCACGAATAACCTTTGCAGTTGGTGCTGCAAACTCCTTTAAAGCCTCTAAAGCCTTCTCGGTTCGATATTCTTGAATAAAACCCAAAACTCCATCCATTAATATTATTATGAAAATAGTTATAGCATCGGCAATTTCTCCTAAAAATATAGAAATTATAGTTGCAGCCAGTAGAACCCATACTATAAAATCATTGAACTGTGATAGAAAAATAATAAATGGTGATTTCTTTTTCTTTTTTGCTATCTCGTTAAATCCATATTTTTCTTGTCTCCTTTTTACTTCATGTTTGCTTAAACCTAAAAAAATATTATCTTTTTTTATGTCAGTTTCATAATATGCCAAAATATCATCCCCCTTAGTTAAAATTAATGAAGATAAACCTAATTAAAATATATTTTTAAAAGCATATTTATATCACAAAAAGAAATCATTATTTAAAAAACAGTATTTATTAGTTATAATATTTAAGTAAATAGGAGGTGTTTTAATGACAGATATTATTTACATATTTGGCCACAAAAATCCTGATACCGACTCAATTGCAGCTGCAATAGGCTATGCTGAACTCAAAAAGCGTTTAGGTTTTAACGCTATTGCTAAAAGACTTGGAGATATAAATCAAGAAACCGAATTTGTTTTAAATTATTTTAATATTCCAAAGCCAGACATCCTCCCAACAGTAAAAACTCAACTTTCCGACTTAAATTTAGATAAAGTAATACCTATTTCTCCAGACTCATCAATTAAAACTGCTTGGATGCTTATGAAAAAAAATAATGTTAAAACCCTTGCAGTTATCGATGAGAACGAAAAGTTTCTAGGACTTGTGACATTGTCAAATATCACAAGTAAATATATGGATACACTTGAAAACAATATTATTAAAACTCCTCTAAGAAATATATTGGAAACATTAAACGCAAAACTAATTTTAGGTGATGAAGCTAAATTTAACTCTAATGGCAAAATAGTTGTAGCAGCTTTAACTCCAGACAGCATGAAACCTTTTATTGAACAGGGTGATATAGTAATAGTAGGCAATAGGAAGGATTCCCAAATAAAAGCAATTGAACTTGGTGCTAATTGTTTAATTGTAACTGGTGGATTTAATGTGGAGGAGGAAGTTTTTCAACTGGCAAGGCAAAAAAACTGTATAATCATAAATACTCCTAATGACACTTATACTACTGCAAGATTAATAAATCAAAGCATTCCTGTAAAATATGTTATGACTACTGAAAATATTATAAGTTTTCATATCGACGATTTTGTAGATGAAATACGAGATAAAATGCTACAAACACGATATAGAAGCTATCCTGTTTTGGATGAAAACAATAAAATATATGGATTTATCTCAAGATATCACTTAATATCACAAAAGAAAAAACTTGTTATTTTAGTTGATCATAATGAAAGGTCCCAAACTGTCCATGGAATTGATGATGCTGAAATATTAGAAATTATTGACCATCATAGAGTTGCTGACATTCAAACAGGTAAACCTATTTTCTTTAGAAATGAACCTGTAGGAAGCACATCTACTATAATTGCAGGAATGTATTTTGAAAATGGGATTAGACCCCCAAAGAACATAGCTGGATTGCTTTGCGCTGCTATCATATCTGATACTGTTAAATTTAAGTCACCTACCTGCACATATATAGATAAAATAACAGCTGAAAGGCTAGCAGAAATAGCAGGCATAGATATTGAAACTTTTGCTATTGAAATGTTTAGAGCAGGAACATCTTTGCAAAATAAGACACCTGAGGAAATATTCTTTCAAGATTTTAAGGAATTTAAACTTGGTAAATATAAAATAGGTATTAGTCAAGTTAACACTATGAACGTAGAAGGCCTTGGGGAAACGAAAAATGATATTTTAAACTTTATGAATAAATTGTGCAATGAAAGAGGATATGATCTATTAATTATAATGTTAACCGATATCATTAGAGAGGGCTCTGAGATAATATTCGCAGGAAAAGAAAAAGATCTTGTAGCAAAAGCCTTTAATGTAGATACTCACAATAATTTTGTATTTTTACCAGGAGTAATCTCAAGGAAAAAACAGATTATTCCTCCACTTTCACAAATCATCGAATAAAAATAAAAAATGCGTCCTTTTCATTTAGGGCGCATTTTTGTATTTATAATGATGAAACTTTTACCTGAACCGGTTGATCAAACAATCCTCTTTTTACTTCAGTAGCAGTTATATGTGTTGCTCCAAATTGCTCAGTCATATAGTTACAAGCATCCCATGGATTTATATGATCGCCGCACGTAAAAACATCTACTGCAGCGTATCCTAGCTCTGGCCATGTATGAATTGTAAGGTGAGATTCAGAAATTACTACAACGCCGCTAACACCAAGGGGACTAAATTTATGAAAGGCTACTTCTCTAACTTCTGCTCCCGCCATAAGTGCAGCATCGACCATTATCTTTTCAATTTTTTCTCTGTCGTTTAAAATTTCTGCATCACAACCATAAATTTCTGCAATAATGTGACGACCTAAAGCGTTCATTCTAACTCTCAACCTCCTTTTTATTTTTTACAATAATTAAATTGTATCAAAATCACACAAAAAGTCAAGCATTTTAAACAAAATCCATAATTATTTAAAATTACAATCTAAACATATCGATTTTTCTCAATAAATCTCTTATTTTTAACCAAAGTTATTATTCTACTACTTATATTATATGACTATTTTCAAAAAATGCAATAATATAGCAAAAAAATAGCAGGTTAATACCTGCTATTTTCAGATTGTTGACAAAGTATAATTTTTTTAAAGAGAATCCACCACAAAAAAAGGATTCTCTTTTTTTATGTCGAAA